>JAEUHE010000133.1 GCA_016793885.1 Verrucomicrobiales bacterium | reverse complement strand
ATGGCCACCTGGGGTTGTCACCCCAGGCTGGTATGGTGCTGGGCCTTTGGCCCGTGGAGTCTAACGCCACTGGTGGAGCCCCTACGTATCTGGGCTCACTCGTTTAAGCTGGGTTGCATCGGTCCAGTGAATCGTTGCCCTTGAGCGCCAACGGTGCGTCCCATCCCAGCCTGGGGTACCAACCCCAGGTGGCCATCCCCCCCTTGCATCAAGGGCTGAAAGCCCGGCATAATGCCACCGCTTCGGTCGCGAATTCACCACCATTCTCACCCACATTTAATCCCCCCCCCGCTCATGGACTCTTCAACTCCTCCTGCGCGAGTAGAAACTGGCGTCGCCGAACCAGATGTTCCTTCAGCGACTTCAAGTTGCGGTCGAATCGTTCCAATGCCTGGTCTGGATTCTCCTTACCCGCAATCGCCCGCAACCGAACCTCGTCGCGCAGCTGTTTGCCCAAGCCTTCGATCACCGGGAAGAAGACTTCCTCGGTATAGACGGTTTGAAGGAGTTCCCGTGTGCGACCCAAGAACACCCTGCGAAACTGCGGGTTCGCCAGCAGGGGCTTAGAGAAATACCCTCCCGGACGCCACCAGGGGATTTCGCCGTTAAAGCCCTTCGGGACAGGCTGATCCTTGGGAAGCCCCGGGGGCCGATCCCCTTCCATCCCAAAAGTCAGCGGCAACTCATAAAACACCTGCTCCTCCGGCAACCCATCGTCTCAGTTATCTGCAAGTGACGGAGATCTCAACCCTGGTCATTCCTCACGCAAAGCCTCCATAGGGTGAATCCGAGCTGCACGTCGGGCGGGAACGAAACTGGCCAATAGCGCAACCAGCAGCAAACCCACACCTACTAGGGTGAGCAGTATCGGATCGTAGGGAGACAATGCGAACAGCTGACTGGCGACCAGGCGGTTGGTCAAGAAACACAACCCTAGGCCGATTCCCAAGCCGAGGAGTGCCAGCCGGCCGGCTTGCCACAGAACCAGCCCCGACAAGCCGCTCGGGGTGGCGCCGAGTGCCAGGCGGATGCCGAATTCGTGGGTGCGCTGCGCGACCTGATACGCCACCACGCCGAAGATGCCGACGGACGCGACGCAAAGCGCCACCAGAGCATAGGCGGCCACCAGGATCATGAGAAAGCGTCGCTCGGCCACGGTCGTGTCGATGATCTCTCGCATCGAGCGCATCGTATCGATGCGCACGCGCTTGTCGGCTTGTTCGATCGCCGTCCGCAGCAGCGGCATCAGCGCCTGCTCAGGAACGTTCCCTCGCACCACGACTTGCGCGCCGCCAAACGCGTACTGCCAGTAGAACCGCGGTTGTGGCTTCTCCTCCAACCGAACGTCCCGGGTGTCTTTCACCACGCCGACGATCTCCAAGACGCGGTCTGGATTCGAGCCAACCGTAAACCGGCCGCCGACGGCGGAGCGTCCCGGAAACATAAGCCTGGCGGCGGTCTCGTTGAGAACCACGATCTGCCCGTAGCCGTCATCCTTCAACTCGCTGTCACGAAAGAAACGCCCCTCGATCAGAGGGATTCCCATGGCCTGAAAGTAATCGAAGGCCACGAACGTGGCCGCGAGCGAAGGACGGTCGGCAAGCGGCACCGATTGTCCAACGATGTCCGGACGCTCGCTGAACGTCCATCGGCCCGTGAGCGGTGCGGAAGAAATCGTGCCGACTGCCTCCACTCCCGGGAGTGCCGCCAGCCGTTCCCGCAGGGCCCGATACATCCGACAAACGTCTCCATTCGTGTCGAATCGCCCCTGCGTGCTCAAATCCAGGGTGACGACGGAACGCGGCTGATAGCCCAGATCCTGCCCCAGGAGCCGCCGAAAGCTCTCCAGCAGCAGTCCGGCCGAGGCGAGCAAGACGAGCACGACGGCAATCTGTCCGACGAGAAGACCTCGCTGCCACGCGCGGACCTCAGGGCTGCCAGTGCAACGCGTGCCCGTGCGCAGGGCGTCAGCCGCGTCGGCGCTCGATTGTCGCCACGCGGGCAGCCAGGCAAAGATCAAGGCGGTGATCAGCGATAGTCCAACGGTGAAGGCGATGGCGATTCCATCCAGCGACGCCTCTCGGATGAACGGCACCGTGGTCGCAGCCAACTCCCCGATGATTCTCAACGCCCCCGCGGCCAGAACCATTCCCGCAATGCCACCCAACAAGGAGAGGAGAAGGCTCTCCATCAGGAGCTCCCGCACCAGACGCGCCCGTCCTGCGCCTAGAGCCAGGCGAACCGCCATTTCCCGCTGTCGGACCACTCCGCGCGCCAGCAGCAGATTGGCGAGGTTCACGCAGCAGATGAGGAGCACGGCCGCCACTGCCGCAGCCAGCAGTGGAACACCCTGTCGTGTGCGGCCGAACACCTGATCGCGAAAGCTGAGCACGGTGAAGCTCCAGTTCCGATTCGATTCAGGATGATCCATCGCCAGGCGCTTCCCGAGGGCCGCGAGTTCGGTGCGCGCCTCATGTTCGCTGACGCCCGTCCGGAGTCGGCCGACTCCCAATAGCATTCTCGCGGCGCGTTCGGTACCATCCGTACCCCGAGGTTGGGACATGGGAATCCAAAACGACTTCACTCCCGCCTTCACGATACTGCCGCTTCCCGACTGAGGGGCACGAACGATCGGGAACTGTAGACCTGCTGGAAGCACACCGACGAGCGTGCGCAGCTTCTTGTCGAGCCGGACCGTTTGGCCAAGGATCTCGGGTCTTCCGCCAAACCGAGAGTGCCACAGTTCAGCACTGATGACCGCGACCGGCTCGGCATTGGCCTCCGCATCCGACGGTTGAAGCAGTCGTCCCAGGGCTGGGCGAAGGCTTAAGACTTCGGCCAGGTTCGGAGTCGTATGCAGGACGGCCACGTCCTCCGTGCGATCACCATCCTCCCAGCGCATGTCATAGGAATTGTCGGTCGCCACCGCTTCAAAA
Source organism: Verrucomicrobiales bacterium (assembly GCA_016793885.1). Lineage (NCBI taxonomy): Bacteria > Pseudomonadati > Verrucomicrobiota > Verrucomicrobiia > Verrucomicrobiales > Verrucomicrobiales bacterium. Next base: position 82,725 of record JAEUHE010000133.1, on the reverse strand, counting down.
CTTCGGGCAGCGCTCCGGACATCTTCTAAGTCCTGCCATGACAGTTGGTTCTCGGTAGTCCCATTCTGCGTGTTCAAACGCTGAATCCAAACCAAGCGATCCTCGTTCTCAAAACCGAGCGGTCTAAGCAACACCGTGCGAGCCACGCTGAAGACCAGCGTGTTCGCCCCGATGCCCAGCGCAAGGGTCACCAAGGCGACCACCGTGAAGCCGGGATTCTTCACCAGCTGCCGAATGGCGAAACGGAAGTCGTTCATTGGTGGAAGTGATGAGTGATGAGTGACGAGTGATGAGCTGGAGGAGGGGGATAGATCATAGTGGTTAGTTGCTATTTTTCACTCGTCACTCATCACTCATCACGCATCACTTCCCTTCACTCCACCCTCAACGCCACCATGGGATCGGTGCGCGTGGCTCGGAGGGCGGGAATCAAGCAGGCGGCACCGGCGACCAACAGCAGCAGCGCTGCGTTGATCACGAAGACCAACGGATCGTGAGTGCTCACACCGAAGACGAGGCTTCGCATCAGTCCAGCGAGAGCGACGGATCCGAGCATTCCCGCCACGATTCCCAGCAGGACAAACTTAAGCCCTCCTCGCAACATCAGTCGCAGAATTTCCTCCCGCTGAGCCCCAATCGCCATGCGAATGCCGATTTCCTGGGTGCGTTGGCTCACGGAGTAGGCGATCACCCCATAGAGCCCCACGGCCGCCAGGATCAACGCCAATGCCGAGAAGTAGCCCAGCAGGCGGGTGATCAGCTCGCGCGGCCCCACCGCGTCGTCGATCAGACGTTGGAGCGGGTAAAAGCTGGCGGTGGGGAGATCGCGATCAAAGGACGTAAGGGCGGTGCGCACGTCCGTCGCGATCGTTTGCGCGGGGCGACGGGTGCGCACGACCATCTCGAGCGTACTCCAATCGTCGCATTGTCGGCAGTCCAGATACATCTCGTTCCCGGCATCGTTCTCCAGCGTGCTGTGACGCACATTCGCCACCACTCCGACCACCGTCGAGCTCCCATTGACCCGAATTTTCTGGCCGAGAGGATCCTGGCCCGGCCAAAGTCGTCGGGCGAGGTTTTCATTGATGACCACCGACTTTTCCGCCTTGGGATCATACCGTTCCTCCAGGTAGCGACCCGCGATCAAAGGGATCTGAAGCGCCTTGAAATAGTTCGGGTCTACCAAACGAGGAAAGGCCGTGGGGTATTGCCCATCGGCATACTTCGCTCCCACCGCACCGGCCCCCCAGGACCGATTCCGTCCCAGCGGCAGCGTGTCGCTGAACCCGACGGACTCCACACCTGGAATGGCCAGAACGCCTTGAGCCAATCCGGCCAGATACCGGTCCACCTCAACTCCGTCCTTGAACGACCTGGAGGGCTCGATTCGCCACGCCAACGCCTGCTGAGGTTGAAAGCCAAGCTTGACCTGCATAACGGCGTTGAAGCTTCGGATCAGCAAGCCGGCCCCCACCAGCAAAATGCAGGCGAGCGCGACCTCGGTCACCACCAGGACGCCCCGAGCGGACACGGCGGAGCGTCCCGCACTACGTTGATGAGTGGCGTCCGATGACGGATTGCTGCCTGACCGGAGCGCGATCGCGAGCGCCGGCAGCAAACCGCAAGCCAAACCGGTTAGAGTGGTCAGTCCAATGGTGATTCCCAGCGCGGCTGGATCGATCGAGGCGTTACGCAACAGTGGCACCCCAAACGTTTGCATGCGTGAGAGAGCCCCGGTGGCCCAAACCGCGCAGGGCACGGCGATCGCGGATCCCGCCACCGCCAGGACGAGGCTCTCCGTGAGGGCCTGCTGGATCAGATGCCAGCGGCTGGCTCCCAACACGACCCGCACAGCGGACTCCTGACGGCGTGAGTTCATGCGCGCCAAAAGCAGGTTGGAAAGATTCACGCAAGCAATGGCCAACACGCAACAGACCGCCGCGCCCAGAATCCAGAAAGGGGTCCGAAACTGTCCGCGAAGCGCGGTGTCCAGAGTTCGCACCTTGGCGCCGAACTTTCCCGCGCCTTTGATCGTGTCATAGAGACTTTCGCTGATCACCGTGAGCTCCTTCTGGGCTTGGTCGAGCGTGGCGCCTTCCTTGAGGCGGCCGATGCCGAACACGGTGTTGCCGTAGCGGGCCGTTTCGGGGGTTAGAGGAAAGGGAGTGATGACATCCACGGGGCTTCCGGGCGTGAAGGTGCCCGAAAAGTCAAAGCTTCGCGGAAGGACGCCTACGATCGTGCATGGCTTCTGGTTCACCGAGATGTTTCGGTTAACGACGTTAGGATCGCCACCGAAGCGACGTAGCCAATAGTCGTGGGTCAGAAGCAAGGTCGCGGGAGCGTTGAACCGGCATTCCTCCGCGCTGAAGTTTCGACCGTGAAGAGGGATGATCCCCAAGGTGGGCAGAAAATTATCTGACACCGCAACACTACGCAGCCGCTCAGGATCTCGGGAGTCGGTCAAGGTCAGACGAGTGTAGTCGGAGAAGGCGAAATAGGCGGCCAAGGACTCGAAGCTCCTGCTTTGCTCGCGCCAGGCCAGAAAGGTGTCAGCTCGCGAAGTTCGTGCCGAAAGTCCTCCCCCACTAAACACGTTTTCGATCCACACCAGTTGTTCGGGTTCGCGGAACGGGAGGGGCCGCAGTAAGACTGCATTGACGACGCTGAACATCACCGTGCAGGTGCCGATCCCAAGCGCCAAGGTAACAATCGCCACCACCGCAAATCCGGGATTCTTGGTCAGCTGACGAACAGCGAAGCGGAGGTTGTTCATGGGGGGAAGTTATAAATAACCAGTGACGAGTGACGAGTGATGAGTGATGAGTTGGAGCACGGGAGTGTAGATTTCTTTCTGTTAATTGGTGTCTGTCGGAACTTATCACTCGTCACTCGTCACTCGTCACTCGTCACTCTCAACGCCAGCAATGCCACCGACCGCTGCAAGGATTGTGCCAAAACAGTTGGGCTATGACACGCATGACAAACCTACACCCCAGCGTAGAGATGGACGACAGGAATGATCTTCCACGAGCATTGGAGATGACCTTCGTCCCGCTTTTGGGATTCGCGCGTCCCGGTAATGGGACCCCCCGTCAGGACCGGGGAGGGAGAAAATGGCCACCCAGGCAGAGCGGAGATCTCAAAAGAGTGATTGCGAGTGCCGGACAGGCAGGTTAGATCAAGTCCATCATCCCCGGAGCAAATCATCACTCAGCATCCCATGACCTCAAATCACCCGACCCCAACCGGCGACATGAAAACCATGACCCTTCTCATTCGTGATCTTCTACGAGGCCTGCTCCTGATCTCCTTGGCGACATCCGCTACCGCCGCTTCCCTCGGCCAGTTTGAGGGGCATGGGGATGTTGGCTCGCCGAAGCTCGCTGGAAGTGCCGCTTACGATGCGGCGGCGCAGGATTACACGGTGAGCGCCGCCGGTTTCAACATGTGGGGTCAACGCGATGAGTTCCACTTCTTATGGAAGAAGCTGGAGGGCGATTTCATACTGCAGGCGCGCGTCGAGTTCATCGGCCAGGGGGTCGATCCACATCGCAAGCTGGGCTGGATCGTACGAAGCAGTCTCGACCCCGACTCGGCCTACGCCGATGCGACGGTTCATGGCGACGGCCTGACGTCGCTTCAGTTCCGCCGAATCAAGGGTGGGATCACGGACCAAGTGAAGTCGTCGGCCAATGCGCCGGATTTCCTCCAGCTTGAGCGCCGGGGCACGGACTACATTTTCTCAGCGGCGCGCTTCGGGGATCCGCTCGTGACCTGCCAGACCAACTTGGCGCTGGGTGACGACGTCTACGCCGGGTTATTTCTCTGCTCGCACAATTCCAATGTAGTGGAGAAGGCACATTTCCGCGATGTGCGACTCATCCGACCGGCTCCGGCCAGCTTCGTGCCATATCGCGATTACATCGGAAGCCACCTGGAGATCCTCGACGTGACCACCGGCCGCCGCGAGCTGGTTCACAGCGCCGCTCAGCCTTTCGAAGCCCCGAACTGGACGACCGATGGGAAGGCGCTGATTTACAACACCAGCGGACGGGATGCGGCCCATCGCGGACGCCTCCATCGCTTCGACCTGGCGACGCGACAAGCCACCCTCATCCCCACGGACTTTGCCACGCGCAACAACAATGATCACGTCCTCTCCTTCGACGGCACGATGCTGGGCATCAGCCATCACGCCACCAACCTCGGCGGACGTTCGGCGGTCTTCACCGTTCCGGTCACAGGCGGCACGCCCAAACTCATCACCCCGTTAACGCCTTCGTACCTGCATGGCTGGTCGCCCGATGGCAAATGGCTCGTCTATACTGGCGGCCGAAACGAAGAGTATGACATCTACAAACGCGCGGCCGATGGGAGTGGAGAGGAAATCAGGCTGACAAACGTCCGGGCGCTGGACGACGGCCCGGAGTTTACGCCGGACGGGAATTACATCTACTTTAACTCCACGCGCAGTGGCACGATGCAGCTCTGGCGCATGAAGCCTGATGGCAGTGAGCCGGAGCAACTCACGAAGGATGAGTTGAATAACTGGTTCCCGCACATTTCGCCCGATGGAAAGTGGATTGCGTTTCTCAGTTTCTCCAAGGACGTATCGCCGACCGACCATCCTTACTATAAACAAGTCACACTTCGTCTCATGCCCGTTGCGGGAGGCACGCCGAAAGTGATCGCCTACGTCTATGGCGGTCAAGGCACCCTCAACGTCCCGTCGTGGTCGCCCGATAGCAAGCGCCTGGCGTTTGTCAGCAATTCAATCGTAGACTAGCGGCCTGTCGGACTTATCCCCACCGGGCGTGAGTCCGGTTTTGAACCTCCTAAGGTCTCACTCATTTAGTGCTCCTCCGCGCTCTCCGCGCCTCCGCGAGAAAAGATCCCTCCCCTGACTCGGAAGGACTGCCGGAATCTCTCGCGGAGGCGCGGAGAGCGCGGAGAGGAAAGAGTTCATGGAGAGGGGACACCTCCGAAAAACGGACGTGAATCGGGGCTATGAACCTGGCAGCAAGGGAGGGCCACCAGGCGTTCGTCACACCTGGGGTCTCCACGACGACGCCCTTACCCGTATCGTCACGGCGGTAGGGAGGGACTTGATCGAGGATCGATCCGATTGAGTTTATAGTTCCGATCTCGTCGAGCCCACTATGGCCCGAGGCTCCTATCAAGACCAAAAGCTGCCCCGGCGAGGACCCGAGTTGGTCGGAAACGGTAAACTAAAGAAGGAAAACGGATGGCCCGCTAAACACGCCAAGGACGCGAAACTAAAGAACGTTGCAGAGGCCGATTGCCGATCCCAAAAAGGGACCTGTTCTGGCCTTCAACACTTTCGCGTGGTTGGTGTGTTTAGCGGGCCATCCAGTGCTACGCTGAGTTGAGAGCGCGCTTGCTCCCCCTTATAGACGCCTCAGAAGAATCGTCGTGATTATGGCGATGACGCCCGCGATTAATGTGATCAGCAAGGCCGGCGCTACGATGCCCGTGATGTCCTCTCCTTTTCCGCGGGAGGTGACCATCAAGCTCACAATTACTACCACCATCAGAACGATGACCGTGATCGAGGCGCATTTCACAAACCCTAGGAAGGCAGTTGATTCTTCGTTCATAGCGTTCAGTTGTCCCGGGTGTCCACCGTCGTGAACATCGTCAACGTGACCATCGCTGGGGATACCATCCAGATGTTCATAAAATTGCTTTCTTGGCTTCGATTGCCTTCTGCACCTGCGTCTGCAAAACCGCCATCACGGCGGCCACCACGCTGGAGGCAAACGTGCCGATGAATCCCATCATGACCGGGCCTGCGCTGTCATCTCCGGTCCCCGCCGAGAGAACCAAGACCCACACAACCCCGGTCACCATGAGAACACCGATGCCAATGGCGGAGTGCTTGATATGGCGCAGAGCTCTTACCGATGACTCCGAGAACGCCTTGTTTGCATCGATGTAGCTTAATAGCTTGAACGCCTGAAACAGGGCAAAGAGGAATAGGGCAGCCTGAAGATACGCTCCGGCTAAGAATAGGTAGATCTGCCAAGCGGTGTCAGGTGTTTTGGCTGCTTCCTTGGCGATCATTCGCGGCAGCGGAAAAATGCACACCGCCAGAGCGGCAACGGCGATCAGTGAAATGACCAGCCTTAAAAAAATAGTCGATCCTCGATTCATAATTCGTCTCATCACAAGGGTTGTATTCTCCCGGACAACGGACGCCGATGTTTCCAGAAACACCCAGAGAGCCAGTCGGAAAAGCCCTCGTCCCGCTTGAATACGTTCGCGGCAGAGGTCGCTGAACGTTTGCTCCATGCCTAGGCTAAATCGCTCTCGATAAGCCTGCGGGTAAAGCCTTAACAGCTTTGAGTACCATTTCCGATACCGTCGGGTGCGAGGTTGGATGGCCATAAGCAAAGGGTTTTCTTAGACAAGTTGCTTTCTCCGAGCCAGCGCCACAACCTCGGTATACCGCTCCAGTTCCGCCGCAAGCGACACCTGGCCCAGGCCGGTGATTGCATAGTAGATACGCCGCTCATCGTCCAATCGCGCATCGACCTTCTCGTCGCTCTCGCGAATCAAACCCGCCTCGATCATCCGGCCGAGCGAACCGTAGAGCGTGCCCGGTCCCATCTTCACTTTTCCCTGAGAGTCGGAATCCACTTGCTTCATAATTCCATAGCCGTGCCGCTCCCCAGACGAGAGGGCGAGGAGGATGTGAAACACCGCGGGAGTTAAGGGCGCATAAGGTAAGTTTTTAGCCACGGACCCATCTATATATCCGTCGCGGATATATGTCAATTGAGCAAGTGAAACAGAGTGCTGGACGGGGGTGATTATCTCCGAGTGAGGCTTGGTCTTGCGTACGTAGTTCCGCCTTTAGGCGGTCCCCCGGGTTTGATGACCATGGAAATGCGAGATCTTATACTATTGGGCCAATTTCTGCGCCTTTTCCGCCTGAAGGCGGAACTCCATGCGCACAACGATTATCGGGTCCGCCCTTAGATAGTTCCCCGCCTCACCCGGAAATAATCACACCCGCGCTGCCCCCCCACATGGAGATCCATCCATTGAAACCTTGCTCCGGCTATGAAATTAGTTCACCTCACCGTCTAGAAGTTCGTTCATCGATTTGACGAACTTCGGGTGATGGAAAAGCTTCCAACCATTGTCGCTGTTTGTGAAGAGGATGAAGCCCGCCTTGCGGGGCACGGACGCCATCGTCAAAGACTGAAAGCCCGCCTGGCCACCCGAGTGAACGATCACATTCCCCGTTGCTCGTTCCTGGACCGCCCAGCCCAAAGCCCAGGAGGTTGCTCCGTCGATCTGCACATCCGCCGGCAACTTCACCTGCGGTCGCACCATTTCATCCAGGCTCGCCTGGGTGAGCCGATAATCGTCAGGCGGTTTTGGATTCACGATTTCCAGCAGGAATGCCGCGTAGTCGGTGGCGGTCGTGTGCAGCCCGCCGGCAGCCGCATAGCGCGCCGACGCCGATCCAGTCGGAGGGGGCTTGGCAAATGGTTTTCCATCCGCATCATGCGGCGAGACGGTATGTCGCTTGAGATCCTCGTTCCACAGGTAGGCGCTGGACATCATGCCGAACGGCATCAGCAGCCGCTGTTTGAGAGTCGAGTCGATGTCGGTCGCACACACATCCAGATCTGCCTCAAAGCGGGCGCACTCGTCCGAATGTTCATGACCGACAAGACGGGTCATCACCGATTGCAGATAAAAGTAACCTTCTCCGGAATACCGGAAGCCCTCACCGGGTGCGAAGTGAATGGCTAGCGGTTCCTTCTTCGATCGCCAATCCTGGAAGCCGGCGGTATGGGCGAGCACTCGTCGGGCGGTGATCTGCTGAAGCCGTGGGTCCCCCTCGAGAAACGGTGTCTTGGCATAAGAGGTCAACGGGGTATCGAGGCCAATGACACCCTGCTCGGCCAACTTGAGAATCGCGTAGGAGAAAACAGTCTTGCTGATCGAGGCGGCTTCAAAGACTGCCCCGTTGCCAACCGGCTCACCGGTGGCAACGCTCTTGACTCCGAATCCTTGGCGCCAGAAGGGCCTGCCATCCTTGATCAAAGCCATCGAACACCCGGGGACTTCCGCCTCGTTCATCAGTTCGGGGATCAGCCGTGCGACCCGGGAAGCAAACGGATGGCCGGGTGCGTCCCAAAGGGTCATGCGTCGGTCGCGGGTGGCGCAGGCACTGATCGAAGCAACGCCGGCTCCCAGTGCCGCACGGCCGGTCCCCGCAAGAAATGCTCTCCGGTTCATAAAGTGATGAGTGATGAGTGACGAGTGACAAGCCATGACCGGAGTTTCGAGCTCATCACTCATCACTCATCACTGGTCACTTCTCCGTCTGTGGCGCATGTTGGTTCTTCGATGGGGCTCAATCATCCGATGCCCGCACCAGCCCCACTTTGTTTTCGGCTGTCAGCGCGAAGGTGTAGTAACGCGGTTCGCCTCCGTTCCTAAGTCTGTAGCTCCGCAGTCGTGCGATCGGGACACCCTCAACTTCGCGCTGATCCCTGGCCGGTTTCTCTTCCAAGAGGAACGTAAAAGACTTGAGCCCCCGTAGATCCTCCTGAAGCGCGGCATGGCGGCGCTGAGAGCGGGCGAAATTTCGACGAAAACCCGGGGTGATCAGCTCGGAGTCCTTTCTTGCCGCCAAATCGACCAAGCATTGCTGAAGGCGCTGGCTCAGCGCGGGTTCGCTATCCGGTTGAGGCTTGATCGTCCGCAGGGTTAATTCCGAGACGTAGTGACCCGCGACGCTGATAGCCATCCCTTGCGGATCGGCGTCCTTGTTAATGAGCACGATGATGGTCAGCCGTTCTCCCGTTAACCGCAGGATGAAGCTGCTAAAACCATGGATTCCTCCGCCGTGGCCAACCCATGGATGCCCGCGCAGTTCTCCAGTTTGCCATCCGTAGCCGTAAGGGAAATCTTCGCCAGTGCTTAATCGCACCGGCTTCCATGCCTCTTCGCGCGCTTGCCGGGACAGGATTAAGTCGGTGTAAAGCGAGGCGTCCCATTTCGCGAGGTCCAGCACCGTGCCGACCAGCGCACCCGCTGAGAAGGGCTGGGAGGGACTGACGAACTCCGAACGAACCAGCCGGTTGCTCTGGGAGGCGTAGCCCGTCGCGCGATTTGGAATCAATTCAAACTGTTGGTTGATTCGGGCGGTTGCCATACCAGCTGGACGGAAAATCCGCTCGGTCAGGAAATCGCCATAGGTTTGTCCACTGGCATTTTCGAGGATGAGCCCCAGGAGAAAGTAGCCCGTGTTTGAGTAATCCCACTTTTCGCCGGGCAGGAACTCCAGCGGCAAGTCTCTCACCAATCCGATAATTTCCTCCGGCCGATAGTCCTTGCGGACCGTTGCGAAAAAATCCGGAAGACCCGTATAGCTTTTGATCCCCGACGTGTGAGTCAGCAGGTGGAACACCGTCACATTGCTCCAAGTCGCTGGAGCGTTGGTATAGTGAAGGCTGATCCGATCATCGAGCTTTAGGCGTCCGTCCTGTGCCAGTTGCTGAATCGCGGTGGCGGTGAACTGCTTGGAGATGGAGGCCCATTGAAAGACCGAATCCGTCTTTACAGGGACACTCAACTCCACGTCCGCCAGCCCGTAACCTTTGGCTTTCGTCACCTTGCCTTCGCGCACGACCGCCAGTGCGAGCCCGGGAATGTTTTGCTTCTTGAGCTGCCTTTCGATGAAACGATCGACTTGGTCTGCGCTCGCCGGCAGCGTCAGGGCGACAGCGATGGTGCGCAGGACAGACCAAAGGATGCGACGTCGGTTCCAAGAAATATTCATAAAATGGAGGAAGGTTATCGGAAGTGATGAGTGATGAGTGATAAGTGACGAGTGACGAGTGATGAGCTCGGTTTGCCAACGCCGCGCGCCGCGCGGAGACTGAGGGGTGTTGATTGATTGCATCGGTGCCCAGCATGAATAAAGTTCTTGTCTTGATCACTGGTCACTCGTCACTGGTCACTCGTCACTGGTCACTGGTCACTCGTCACTGATCACTCGTCACTCGTCACTCACTTCCCCCGACACCGGTCGATCACAGCGTCCATGCCGGGATGGCCAGTAGGAAACTGGTTCTCATCGAGAGGAACCCCGGCTTCGAGGAGGAATTTAACAACAGCTGGAAAATCACCTTCTGGATGCCGTCGCGCCTGTGTGCAACTGTGGATGGCGTATCCCAGTGCCGTCGCCTGATAACCAGGATCTCGTCGATCGACTGGATGTCCATGCCGAAGCAAGAGCTCGACCAGCGCGGCGTCCCCGCACCACGCCGCGTTGTGCAACGGGAGATACCCGTGATTACTCTCCGGCACATCGACGGGAAAGCCCAGGTCCAGCATCAAGCGGACGGCTTCAATGTTCCGATTAGTCTCCCAGCATGATTTGGCAAGCAAGCTGCGATCCTGATCGTCCAATTCGGCAATCACCTGGGGATGCTCCTCTGCAATAGCTTCGGCCATGGCCCGGTCAGCCAGCATGCACGCGACCAGCAGCCGGGAGCGGTGCGTGGTGTGACGCATCAACAAATCGAAAACGTCTCGATGGCCTCGATGAATAGCAACCTCCTGAGGGGACGCATTGAACTCCAGCGTCCACTGATAGATCGTTCCCCCACGTGCTTTGAAGCCTATGCCGGGGAATGGGCCACGGTTGTTGCCAATACGGTAGCTGGTACAGGCTGGATCTAACTCCACCATCGTTTGCGCCAAAGCCAAGTCTCCCAAACCCGCGGCCATAAAGATGTCGGGCTGTGCGCCCCGGTCCAGGAGAAATCGCGTCACTTCAGGAGCGTCGCCGATTCGCCACTGCGCTGCAGTCGACCCGTGGTCGTCGTCCCGGGCCTCCAGGTCCGCGCCCCGGTCCAAGAGCAAGCGCGCTGTTTCTACAGTTCTACTGAAGTGCAGAGGACGGCATCCATCTCCCCCTTTCGCGTGGACGAGAGCCGGGTTGCGATCCAACATTTGAGAGAGAAGATCGCTCATCCCTAATGCGGCCGCGGCGTGGGGGGTAAGCATGACTCCTCGTCGAATCAGGTGAGTCGCTACCTCGGGCGAGACACGGTTCAACCCGAACCCAGGCGCCCACCATTCAGTAATTCGTTCAGCCGATAGGCCGTGTTCTAGGAGCAGATCCACCATGGCCGTGCTCCGAACGCGTTCGATGGCTTGTGTCGCAATCGAATGTCGATTCTCAGCCAATGGAACTCTAAGCTCCGGCTCGCGCTTCAGAAGAGCGGCCACACTCGCCACATCATTGGCCTCGATGCCGGCCCTTAACCGTCCAATGTCCTCAGTTTTCATTTTGCTCATCACTCATCACTCATCACTCATCACTCATCACTCATCACTCATCACTCGTCACTCGTCACTTCCTAGACAACAGCTCGGCAACGTCCGGGTGATGGAAAGATCAGGTTATCGTTCACCGCCCGCCCAGCCGGATCCTGAGTCTGTCACCTATTGACCTCCTGCCTCGACGGCTACAATGCGGAAGCCGATGTGGTCTGAGCGTCGCGGCGGTTCGTACCGCAAACGAAAAGCGGAACGGCAAAATGACGCCCCATCCATCCACGCTCCGCCCCGACGCACTCGCGAGTAGGTGCCATCGCGGTTCGGGATTCCTTGAGTGTCCCGCAGATCAGGATCGATCCCGCCGGGCAGCCGCGCGTGGTACCAGTCCCGACACCACTCAAACTCGTTGCCGTGCATGTCGTGGAGGCCCCACTTATTGGCCGCGTAACTCCCGACCGGGACTGCCGCCGTCCCCGGAGTTCCATCTGGCGTTCCATCATAGGGTTTCCCAATGTTTGCCTCGGTTCGGGTCAACGATTCCCCAAATGCGAACGCAGTTGACGTTCCCGCGCGACAGGCGTACTCCCATTGCGCCTCGGTGGGGAGGCGGAATTCCCACCCTGTCGGCAGCTCGCCCGAGGTCCGGGCTCGATGGGTGAGCCGACGACAAAAGTCCTCCGCTTCAAGGAAGTTGACCCAATACACCGGGAAATCATCGCCCTTACCTGCGATCAGATCCCCCGGGATAGCGCCCATCTCCCTCTTCCATTGCCCCTGGGTCAACTCGAACTTTCCGGTCCAGAATCCCCTGGTCAATGTTACTTCGACCTGGGCTTCGTCCTCACGTCTTCCTATCTCAGCAGGCGGGCTGCCCATTCGGAAACGACCGGGCGGGCACCAGCAAAGTCTGATGCCGCCTACTTGCTTTTCTTCCCCTGCTGTTAAGCCTTTGAATGTGCTCGCTCCCCTTGATGCCACGGGCCGGGAACTGTCTCCGGGAACTCTTTCCAAGGCAGCCACCACCGCATCAAATTCGGCACCGGGGTGCGCCCAGGCCGGCGCGTTCGCCCCGATGCCAAGCGCGAAAACCAGCACGGCCACCGCGGTGAAGCCGCGGATCTTGAGCAAGAGGTGAGAGGCGAACTTGAGGTTGTTCATAAAGTGTTTGAGAGTGAGGAGTGCACCGGAGGAAATCAGGTCGGTTCGTGGATGGCTCCAAAGCGCCGGAGAATCTCATCGATTCGTTCGTTGCCGGTCGGAAAGCCCGCTTCATGGACGTGGGCTCCGGCTAGGAGCAGGGTTTCAATGATGGCCGGATGCGCCGGTTTGGGCTCGTTGATGGCCGACCAGACCGCGCAGCCGAGGACGGTTCCGCCATAGTTGTTTTGAATGTCCAGCGGCGACTTGTGGCGGATGAGGAGCCTGACGATATCCAGATGTCCACGATTGACCGCCCAGTGGAAGGCATTCAGGCCCGTCGCCGCGCCGCCGGACGGATCCAGGCCGTGTGCTAACAGACGCTCCGCGAGTTCGATGCAACCGTTGAAGCACGCGCAGGTAAAAGTCTCATCCAACGCCTCGGGCTGCGCTTGGAACAGCCCAGCTTTGTGCCAACGAATGATCTCGCTCGTCGAACCGTCGGTGCCCGCAACCAGCGAGGCAAGTCGCGTGAAGTCGCCGTTCATGAGCCCGGTAAGGGCTTCCGAAAACGAGGGCGGCACCGCGGGCTCATACCACGCTACCCACGGCGAAAACGGCCGATCCTCCCTAGGCTCCGATCCGAAGCGCAGGATGTGGCCGTCGGGATCTTCAAGATGAAACTCGAAGGCCCATGGATAGTTGGTGGGAGGCAAACGGATGGTGGCGTGGCGCGACACGAATTCGCCGTGCAATGCCTCCGCGTCGTCGACACCAATCCATACCCAAGTTCTCGGGTGGCCCTGCGCGTCATCGCACAACATCAGGCTGCAGCAACCTCGCGACACCGAGGCCATGCCACTGACGTTCCAATCCACCTTGAATCCCAGCACGCGCGTGAAGAAATCTAGGCTCAGCGCGTGGCGGCGGATCCGCAGGATGGGGACGGCGGCGTGAAAGTTAATCGCAGAAGATTCAGACGGCGTGGACTCGCTCATAGGATTCGCAGTGGGAAGGTTTCATTTCGCGCCGTGACGTCTCAGCAAATCCACGATCGCCGGGTGTCCTCTCCGTGTCGCCCAAGCCAGCGGCGCGGCCCACGGCGGGTCATCGGGCAGATTCGGTAATGCACCGCGGGCAAGCAGCAGTTCGGTCATCGCCTTCTGGCCGAACTTCGCCGCCCAACCCAGCGGAGTGGAGCAGATGTCCTCGTCGCGCGCGTGCAGATTCGCTCCGTGGTCGAGGAACAGTGCGGCTTTTTCGACGTCTCCATTTCGTGCGAACTGATGGAGCGGCGTGATGCCCAGCCAGTCCGGTGCGCTGGGATTCATGCCGTGCTGGAACAGCAGTTCGTTCAGCTCGCGCGTCTTGGCGCCGACTGCCCAGCCGGGGAACTCGACCCGACGCGGCAGGTCAGCCTGATAACGCAGCATCAGGCGTACGAAGGATTCTTTGCCTTCGCTGGCCGCGTTGGCGAGCGCGTCCGGATCATTGGCCAACGCCGGGTTGGCCGCGAATACCGCCGCCGCCGTGAGAACGTCGCCGCTGTAAGCGAGCAGGTGAACCCCACGCGACGCGCCATGAGAACAGAGCAGATCGACCATCTCTGTGTTCGGCTTGGTGGAGTAGCCGGCCGAGCCCAGCGCGGCGCTCAGGGTGTCGGCGGAGCTCTCGATCTCCACGTTCGGGTGCGCGCCGTGCTTCAGCAGGAGTCGAACGACTTCAATATGCCCGTTGACTACGGCAGAGTGGAGCGCGTGGCCGTCAGGTGCGATGCCCTCCTCGGGCAGGTTAGGATCGGCGCCACGATCGAGCAGGAACTGGACGACTTCGAGATGCCCGCGCGCGGCAGCATTCTTGATCGGTGCGCCGCTGCCCAAGTAATAGCCCGCGTAGTCCGAGAGCCGGTTGGCTAGCGAAGGATCCTCATCCAACAACTCCCGCACACGCGCGAGATCACCGGTGGCGCAAGCCATACCCAGGTCCACTTTGGCGCCGCGGCTGATCAGGTGGCGATAGACGTCCCCTGGCTTGGTAGGCCAATCCGGCGACACATCACGCCAGCCGCGGAAATGGTAGTCGCCGTTGCTCAGGTGAATGGGCCGCGCGCCGTCTGCCCTCCGCGCGTTGAGGTCCGCGCCGCGGGTCAGCAGTTCGTCCACAAACTCCAACTGTCGGGTCATCACGGCCCAATGGATGGGCTGGTTGGAACGTTGGTCGCCGGCCTGCAGCAGTTCGGGCGAGGCATCGAGCAAAGCCCGCAGTTTGGGGAGGTCATGTTCTCGGATGGCCGCTGCGCAGGGCTCGCCACGCGGGGAGGCGCCAAGGCGTTCAGCGAATTTGGACTCCAAGAGCCGCTCCATCTCCGCGTAACCGCGGTCGCGGGCGATCTCCAGCAGGCTGTCATTCACGGCCAGCCCAAACGGATCTGGATCGCGTTCCAGCAGCAGGGCCGCAATCTCCAGCCGATTCTCTCGCACGGCGAAGTAAAGCGGCTTCCGGTAGCTATGGTGGCAGCGAGCCAGTGCCGGATCCTTCTCCAGGAGCCGTCTCACCGTCTCCAAATCGCCGGCAATGCAGGCGCAGAAGACCGCCCATACATCGGTTCCAGTTCCGGCGGACCATTTGAGCGCATCGTTGGTTTTCAGTTGGTCAGGTTGGATCATTGGGTGGCTCGATTTGAGTCTAACATCCTATTTCAGGATGGGAAGTTATGAGTTATGAGTTGTGAGCGCCGCCGACCGGCTCCGCGCGCCGCGCGAAGCATCGGTGCTGAATGGAAGCTGGTTGAATACAAGCATAGCTACGTTTTGGGTCCCGTGATCCCGCTGACAACTGACAACTGACCACAACTCATAACTCATAACTTTTAACTATCCCTGAGCGCCTCCATTGGGCGGACTTGCGTGGCACGTCGGGCGGGCAGCCAACTGGCGAATGGCGAAGCGCAGGTCGTTCATGGTGCCTTTTCGCGGCGGGCGGCCGAAGCCGGACGTTGTTTCGCGACTACCAGTTCATCGATCCAGAGCGTTTGTTCGTGAGGAAGCAGGCCCGGACCGAAGTAGGGTGTCAGGAGAAACTGATTGAACTTCATTCGTGGGAAATCCGCAGAGCGCAGGACCACATCGGAACGATCAATCACCAGTTTGCCGTCGAACCAACCACGCACGATACCGTCGGCGTTGGCCTTGTCGGCCTTCAGATCGAGAGTGTTGAGCCGAAACTCAGCCTTGATGCAGTGCCACTGATCCTCATTAAAAAGCAAATCGGCGCTGTCGTACAGGGTGCCATTGTAGCCGCCTCGAAGAGGGCCTTGGGTCAAGCCGTGCGGTTGATCCTTGTTCAGAATGTCCTGAGCCGCCAATCGGAGCCGGCCATTCTGCGGTTCGATGTACAGGGTAAGGTGACTCGCCGCGGGTCCGTGGTATTTCCCATTCTCGGTGGTCATAAAATGCATCAAGTGCGGGTGATAGGCGCGCCCTGTCCACCCCCAGCCCTTGGACAGCCGGAGGTAGCACCGCAAGTAGACGGAATCCGTGGCGTCGAACAGGCGGCGAATCCCCTGTGAATTGTCCGGTGTGGTGCTCCCCGCTTTCCACGTATAGTCCAGGCAGCCCTTCCCACTGTAAGGTCGGTTGCTGGAGATGGTGAACCGGCTTCCGTCGTACCATCCACGCTCCGAGAGACGGGCATCCTCAAAGTCTTCCGCAAAAAGCACCGAAGCTGAATCCGCCGCAGCAGTCTGGACGCCGAGCGGGAAGCGATTGGCGATAGCCAAAATGAGCACCGCCACGGCGGTGAAGCCGGGACTCTTTAGAAACTGGCGGAGGGCGAACTTCATGGGAAAGTGATGAGTGATAAGTGACGAGTGACGAGTGATGGGCAAGGCAGCTTCGGGCGAGTGTTTTGCTCCCCACTCGTCTCTCCCCACCGGTCACTTCCGCGCAATTGGCGCAGGGCTTCGATAGGATCACCGCAGCTGTCCAGTTTCTTCGGTTCGATAGAATTCATAAACTCGTCACTCATCACTCATCACTCATCACTCATGACTCCACCCTCAGTGCTTCCAAAGGATCAATTCTCGTCGCGCGCCGGGCCGGGATAAAACAAGCCGCTGCCCCAACCAAACCGATCAATCCCAACACACCGAGGAACGAAATCGGGTCGGTGTTGGTCACTTTGTACAACTCCAGCTGGCTATTGAGAACCCGGGCCGCTCCCAACCCCGCCAGAATCCCGACCACGAGGCCCAGACCGACCAGCCTGCCTCCCGCTTTCAAAATCAAGTGCACAACGTCCCTGCGCTGAGCACCCAGGGCGATGCGCAGGCCGATCTCACGTGTGCGCTGGGAAACCATGTAGGACAGGACGCTGTAGATTCCTGCCATCGCCAGCGCGAGTCCAACAGAAGCAAAGAGGCTGAACAGCGCTGTCACGAAGCGAGGCTGCGCGGTCCGGAATCCCACGATCTGATCAAAGGTGGTTGGGCCATTGATCGGTTGTTCCGCGTCCATCGTGCGCACCTCCGCACGCAACGCCTGCATAAGCCAACCCGGCTCACCCTGAGTGCGGATGGCCATAGTGCGTCCAGGGGGAGCTAGCAAAGTGTAGGGGACCAGCACGGCAGGCTTGGTCTCTTTCACCAGACCGTCATTGCGCGTATCACCCATAACGCCAATCACAGTCACATAGGCCGAAGCGTTCGATGGGGCGAGCATGCTAGATCCTGGCGGCTTGGCGAGCACGTCCAACCGCAGCCGCCGGCCAATCGGATCTTCTCCTGGCGGCCACAGCTTGACGGCTGCCTCGTTGATCACGGCCACGCGCTCGAGACCATCGATTTCCCGTCCGGTCAGCATGCGGCCCTTCCGCAAAGGGATGCCTAGTGTGCTTAAATAATCGCTACTGACGGCGTGCAGAGTCAGAGGCCTCGTCTCAGGCTCGAGGCCGCCCTCGATGGCATACGCAGATTGAGGACCGCCGAACGGCAGACCGCCGTTGCCGATGGTAGCCGACAGAACGCCAGGCATGTTATTGACTCGCTGCAGCAGTTCTTGAGCGAAGCGATTGCGAGCCTCCAGTGTCGCGTAGCGCCTGGGAGGCAAGGGGAGGTCAACCGCCACGACACGCTCTGGACGGAATCCGAGATCGACCTGATTGAGCGCCATGAAACTGCGAATGGTCAGCCCCGCGCTGAGCAGCAACACCACCGACAAGGCTACCTCAGCGATCACCAGAAGCGCACGTGTCCGCCCGCCGGACGCTCCGCTGGAGCCACGCGAGTTGTCCTTGAGCGCTTCCGTGAGATCGGGCCGTGACATTTGGAAAGCCGGAGCCAGGCCGAACAGGATGCCGGTGAGCACGGAGACAACCACGCAGAAGGCCAACACGCTGCCGTTGACCGATATCCGTGCTTCATTGGGGATATAGAAATTTGGCATCAGGCTCACCACCAATCGAGTGATGCCGAAGGCGAACAGCAGGCCAAGCAAACCTCCGAGCATCGACACCAGGATACTTTCGGTCAGCAACTGGCGAACGAGATGGCCCCGTCCGGCGCCGACCGCCAGCCGGATGGCCATCTCACGAGCTCGCGAGGTCGCACGCGCGAGTTGCAAATTGGCAACGTTGCCGCAGGCGATCAGGAGAAGCAGTCCCACTGCTCCGAACAGCAGGCGTAAGCTGCGCTGCATCTCACCGCTCGCTTGCGTGATGTCCATGTAGTTGGACAGTTGGGTGGTGAAATCGCCCTTGGGAAATCCGTTGGGATTTGCTTTCGCTTGCTCCCGCTGAAGCACATCCAGTTGTTCCTTTGCCACCCGGGCGGACACCCGCGGCTTCAGCCTCATGATCGGAAAGACTCCCCGCGTTTCACGAGGATCCGTCCCGAGTGGCAGCCACAAGCCATTGTCCGTCCACCATCCAAACCGCGGCGGCATGACCCCGATGATCGTATGGAGCTGATCATCGAGACGAAGGGTCTTGCCGAGCACATTAGTGTCGCCGCCGAAGAGCTTTTGCCAGCGTTTGTAGCTCAGCACCGTCACAGGTTCCGGCTCACCCGTGGACCGGATGTCCGAAGGCTGGATGCTACGTCCGAACAGTGGAGGCACGCCGATGAACTGAAACGCATTAGCCGACACCCGAATGCCGGTGACAGTCTCCGGCGCGTAGTCACCGGTCAGCAGAACCGATCCCGGGCGCGTTGCCATCGCGTCAGAAAACACGGATAGACGCGCCATTTCTTGAAACTCGCTGAACCGATAGGGTCGCATCGTTTCGTCCGCTTCGACACTGCGAACGCCCGGAGCCCAGATCTCGTCAGGCTTAGCGTAGGGATAGGGACTGATGAGCACGCCGTAGACAACGCTGAAAAGGGCCGTCGTCGCACCGATGCCCAGCGCGAGTGTGAGCACCGCCACGGCGGTGAACCCGGGGCTTTTGAGGAGTTGGCGGAGGGCGAACTTCATGGGGAGTTATGAGTTACAAGTTATGAGTTATGAGTTCAGTTTGCTGGCTCCGCGCGTTGCGCGGAGCGGGGCAGTGCAGATAAATTGCATTGGTTGTCGATATCCGTAGGGCTGTTATCCAGGGTTCTCGCTCATAACTCATAACTCATAACTTTTAACTGTCTCTCAACGCCTCCATCGGATCCACACGTGCTGCGCGGCGGGCGGGGATCCAGCAGGTCGCCAGCGTGATCGCCAGGACAACGATCACCATGGCAGACAGCGTGAAGGGATCAGCCGGACTGACTGAGAACAGGTAGGTCTTCAGCGCCGTCGCGAGCAGCAGGGCGACCACGAGCCCAATGCCAACCCCGACCAAAGCCAATCGCATACCGTCGCCTAGCATCATACGAAGCACGTCGTTGCGCTGAGCCCCGACCGCCATGCGGATAGCAATCTCCGTCTGTCGCGATCCGACCGCCAGCGAGAGCACTCCGTAGATGCCGATCACGGCCAGCAGGCACGCCACCAACGCGAAGACAACCAGCACATTCATGGCGAAGGTCCGCGACGCGACGGAGTCAGCGCGAATTCGCTCCAGGGTCTTGATATTTTCCACCGACACGGTGGGATCGATCGCGCGGAGCTCGCGCCCCACCGTGGTCGCCATCAGGTTCGGGTCCCCTTGTGTCCGCACCACAAGATGCTTGGAGAAAGCACTCGACTGCCAGAAGGGGAGGTAGAGTTCGGGTTCGGCTACGTCGGTCAGCGCGTCGGTGCGCGTATTGGCCAGGACGCCGACAATCTCGATGAGGTTGGTCTGGCCGCGAAGCTTTAGCCTTCGGCCCAAGGCGCTTTCACCGGGGAAATACCGATCGACCGCGGCCGCGTTCAGCATCGCCACACGCGGCGCCTGCTCGTTATCGCCGGAGCGGAAAATGCGTCCTTCCATCAGCTTCAGGCCCAGCGCCGAAAAGTAATCCGGCGTGACGGAGCGCGTGGGGAAGCTCAGCCTGTTGCCCGGCCCATCCGGGTTGGGCCGACCTTCGATCTCCAGCGTCACCTCCCATTTGTTGCCCGTCAGCGGTACGCCCCAGCCAAAGGCTGCGGCCTGCACGCCCGGCAACTCCGCCACCCGTTCGAGCGCGGCTGTGTGGAAGTTGAGATAGTTTGTCCCCACCGTAGTCACACTCATCGTGAGGATGTTCTGCGTGTCGTAGCCCGGACGGACCTCGGCAAGCGATTGGACGGTGCGGATCAATAGGCCTGCCCCGACGAGCAAGGCCAGGGTCAACGCGATTTGTGCCGTCACGACGCGGCCCAGCAAACGGCGTTCGGTGCAGCCTAAGCTCGCCGTGCGGTTACCCGCCTTGAGTTCGTTGGCCGGGTCACGGTGCAATGAGCGCAAGGCTGGCAGCACTCCGGCGGCCAGTCCTGCCAGAACCGACGCACCCAAGCAGAAGGCGACCAATGGCCAGCCAATCCGCACGTCGTCCAGGCGGGGGATGCCCGCACCACCGACCGACTTGAGCAAATCCACACACCCCACGGAGAGTGCCACGCCCACCACTCCGCCGCACATGGCCAGGAGCAGGCTCTCCAACAGCACGGGCCGGCATAATTGCAATGTGCCTGCGCCCAGCGCTGTCCGGATCGCGTATTCATGTTGCCGCTTGAGCCCCCGCGCGAGGAGGAGGCCCGCAGCATTGCCACAAGCGATCAGGAACACCAGCGCCACCGCCCCGGCCACCGGCAGCAGCAATCGGCGTCCTTCGAGATTTCTTTGAGACTCCAAGGAGAGCACCCGGGCAGAGATGCCTTCGAAGGCTCGATCCGCTTGGGCCTGCCGCGCCGCCAACCCGACGATCTCGGCCTGAGCCTCGGCCATAGTCACTCCCGGACGGAGCCGACCGACCAGATACGCGAATTGGTTCTTCAGGTTGTTGGGCGACAGCCCGGCGGGCAGCCAGTAGTCCACCTTGGCGTCCACATTGTAGTTGGGCTCCTGCGCCACGTTTGGCGAGGGCAGGAAACGAACGCCCGGCGGCATCACGCCCACGATAGTGTGCCGTCCGCGCTGGCGACTGATCTGCACCGTTTGCCCGATGACGTTGGTGTCGCCGTTAAACCGCCGCTGCCACAGGTCGTAGCCGATGATGACCGTGGAGGAAGCCTCGGCTTTCGCATCCGCCTCATTAAACGCCCGGCCCAGCGCGGGATGAACCCCCAATGCCTTGAAGTAATCGGTAGTCACCCGCATCCCCTCGATCGACTCGCTGCCATCGGGCAGAACCAGGAAGTTGAAGATCCAACCGTAGGCCGCGATGGTTTCGAAGGTTTTCGATTCCTTCTGCCATTCCACCCATTGCGCAGCGGGCCAGCCGCGCGAGTAACGCTGCCCATCCGTGCGCACGGCGCTGATCAACGCCAGCCGGTCGGGCTGCGAGTACGGTGGCGGAGTCAGCAGCACTCCATAGATCAGGCTGAACACGGTCGTCGTCGCCCCGATGCCGAGCGCGAGCGTGAGCACCGCCACGGCGGTGAAGCCGGGGCTCTTCAGCAGTTGGCGGAGTGCGAATTTCATGGGGAGTTATGAGTTACAAGTTATGAGTTATGAGTTCAGTTTGCTGGCTCCGCGCGCTGCGCGGAGCGGGGCAGTGCAGATAAATTGCATTGGTTCTCGATATCGGTAGGGCTGTTGTCCGTGATTCCCGCTCATAACTCATAACTGATAACTTTTAACTGTCTCTCAACGCTTCCATCGGGTCCACCCGCGCGGCACGACGTGCAGGCATCCATCCGGCGGCCAAGGCCGCGCAAACCACGAGCAGACAGCTGAGGCCGAAGGTAAGAGGGTCGGTGGGGCTTACTTCGTACAACACGCTACGCAGGACCCGGGTTAGACCGTAAGCCCCGACCAAGCCCAACCCTCCCCCAACTAGAACAGATCGAAATCCGTCCCTGAACACCATGCCCACAATGTCAGTCCGCTGAGCACCGACAGCGAGTCGAATTCCGAACTCCCGCGTGCGCTCTTCAACAACACACGAGAGCACCCCGTAGATGCCAACGGATGCCAACAATAGCGAAAGACCTGCGAAGAGCTGCGCCAGCCACAGAGCGAAGCGCCGGGAGGCCAATGAATCCGCAACGAGCCGATGGAGCGAGCGGACATGATACACCGGGCAGTTGCGGTCCACCGCTACCATCGCCTCCCGTATCCGATCCACGATCCGGCCCGACGCGCTTAGGCCTTGACCAACGATGGTGATTCCCGAGAAACACTGCTGGAACAGAGGACGGTAAACCTCGGGTTGTGCGGGAGCGTCCAATCCTGCGTGTTTGATGTCCTGGATGATTCCGACGACTTCACAAGGTTCGGACCCGAAGTCAGGACTGGAGATCAGCTTTCCGATCGGATCAACACCGGGAAAGAATCTTCGCGCCAGGGTTTGATTGATTATAGCCACGGCGGGAGCGTTCGTATTGTCACGCTTTTCGAACATGCGTCCCTGCGACATTGCCATTCCCATGGTTGTAAAGTAGGTCGGACTGACAAGGCGTAACCCCGCAACCCGCTTTGCATCCTTCTCAACCGGTGATCGCCCTTCGAAGCCGGTCAACGCGATATCCATATTGGCGCGTCCACTGTCCAACGGCAGCCCGTCCACCGCGGCAAACGTTTCGTTCGGGGACAGATCGGTCAATCTGTTCAGAAGGGCCTCCGCCGCCGCAATCCGAACTAGGCCATCCATATAGTTCCGGCCGTTGAACGAAACGTCAGCAGCGATCAATTGTTCTGGCCTGAATCCTGGATGCACTTCGCTCAATCGTTGGAAACTGCGCAGGAGCAGACCGGCTCCGGATAACAAGATGGTGACAAGGGCAACCTGAGCCACGACAAGGGTTGTGCGTAATCGGCGCCCTGGAATCCCCCCGGTCGAGCCGCGTCCCTCCGAATTCAGACCCCGGTTCAGATTCCGGCGCCGAAGCGTAAGAATGGGTGCCAGGCCAAGCAGGCTGCCGACAGCCAGAGAAACCAAGAGGGTGAAGCCAAGCACCCGCCCATCCAAAGAGATTTCGCCGATGCGTGGCACGCTTGCCGGGACGAACCCGATCAGAATACCCAGGGTCCACTGAGCAAGGACCAGCCCTCCAATCCCGCCCAGGCAGGCGAGCAAGAGGTTCTCGCCCATAAATTGGCGTGCGATCCGAAACGGGCTGGCTCCCAGAGCCATCCTGATGGCCACTTCCTTCTGTCGGGAAACAGCGCGCGCAAGAGCCAGGTTGGCGAGGTTGGCCGTCGCGGTGAGCAGGACGAGTCCCACGGCTCCGAAGAGCAGTAACAGGGGCCACCTTACCTGCCCCACGACAAGGTTGTTGAACGGTTCCACTGAAACACCCCATCCCTCGTTGGATTTCGGATACAGCAAGGCTTGGTCTTTTGCCAGGATCGTCATCTCGGCCTGGGCCTGCGCGACGTCCACATTGGCCTTCAGACGGCCCAGCACCAGAAACGCCCGGTAACTTCTCTGTTTCGCCAACCCGGACTTCACGGGCAACGGTCGCCAAAGATCGCTCCTGGCGAAGCCACTGTCCCAGCCCTGAATTCCCGCAGGGTCGAACAGTCTCAGCGTGGCAGGCATCACTCCCACGACGATAAAAGCGCGATCTCCCAACAAAACGGATTGATTCACGATGGAGGGATCGGCCGCAAAACGAGCGCGCCACAAGTTTTCGCTCAGGAGCACGACGTCGCCAGAGCCGGGGCTCTCATCTTCGGGCCGGAATTGACGACCCAGCAAAGGTTGTAGCCCCAGCAGGGGGAAGAAATTTGCCGAAACAGATGCCACATGAACCATGTCACTCCCATCCGAGCTGGCTATGGGCGTGGGCCCTAATACCATCGCTCCGGCCAACTCCTGAAACACCGAGTTCCCGCTACGCCAATCGGCATAGGCTCCAAGCGAAGTGACATACCGGTCCCAACCCAGTCGGGCATTGCTTTCACAAACCGCCACCAGCCGCTCCGGTTCTGGATAAGGCAGTGATCGTATGAGGAGAGCATTGATGACACTGAATAGCGCCGTGTTCGCCCCGATTCCCAGCGCCAGGGTTAGGATGGCCACGGCGGTGAAGCCAGGGTTCTTCAACAGTTGGCGGAGGGCGAGTTTCATGGGGAGTTATGAGTTACAAGTTATGAGTTATGAGTTCAGTTTGCTGGCTCCGCGCGCTGCGCGGAGCGGGGCAGTGCAGACAAATTGCATTGGTTCTCGATATCGGTAGGGCTGTTGTCCGTGATTCCCGCTCATAACTCATAACTCATAACTCATAACTTTTAACCGTCTCTAAGCGCCTCCATCGGATCCACCCGCGCGGCGCGGCGGGCGGGCAGCCAACAGGCCACGAGTGTGACGAAGGTGATCACGCAGAGGGCGATTGCCGCGATGGACCAGGGCATCCCAGGCACGTTGAAGAGAATGCCCTGCATCAACCTCCCGGCGAACCAACTGCCCAGTAGTCCCAATACTGACCCGATGAGTAGCAGGCGCAGTCCCTGAGAGAGAAAGTGGCGGGCAATGGCCTGCGGCAGCGCCCCCAGTGCCATGCGCACGCCGATCTCGCGCCGACGTTGCGCCACGGCAAAGCTCAGAACGCCATAAACGCCGATGCCCCCGAGCAGCGCCGCTACCGCAGCAAAGATTCCAGCCAACAACGCGGACGACCTCTGGGCAACCAGGCTGCCATCAATGCGGGCTTCCATCGCCCGCAGATCATAGACGGGCAGTTCGGGATCTATCTCACGAACGACGGCGCGCAGCGTATTCCCGAAGGATTCCGGGCGTTGAAGGGTGCGTGCGACCACGAATATCTTGGAGGCATCCCGGTAGGGATAAGGAAAATACACCGCGCCCAGCGCACGAGTATCAGTCAGTGCACTGGCCTTGACCGTACCTACGACACCGACAATCGTGTATGCCTGAGTGTCGGGGCCTTTCGTGGCGCTTTGGAAGAGGCGCCGTCCGAGAGCGGTGCCGTTTGGCCAATAGCGTTCGGCGAATTCTTTATCGACGACGCAAATCAGCGCGTCGCGTTGGGAGTCGGATGAATCCAGGAAGCGCCCTTCGATCAAAGGAATGGCCGTAGCGGGAAAATAGTCGCCACTGACTCCATAGGTGAGATGGGTACGAAACGATTCACCGGAGCGCAAGACGTGGCCTTCTACAAAAATCGCGCTCGTGCTTTCACCCTCCCCGGAAAAAGGCACGCAGTCGATCACTCCCACGGAGGCGACCCCGGGCACCCGACCCGTTTCCTCGACGAGGCGCTGCGCGAAACTCGACCGCGCCTGGATGCTGGGGTATCCCTTGAACGGGAGCCGGATGCGTCCCGCAAGCACATTCTCCGCCCTGAAACCTGGCGAGACTTCCGTGACCCGCTTAAGGCTCAAGGTGAAAAGCCCGGCCCCCGTGAGTAGGATCATCGCCAGAGCGACTTGCGCGACGACAAAGCTCTGGCGCAGATGCTGCGCCGCAGGCGAAGCCGTGCCGCCACGGGATTCGCTCCGTAGGACTCGGGCCAAGTCACAACGCAGGTTAAACCAGGCAATCGGCAGGGCGATGCCGATGCCCAGCACCACGGAACCCAAAATCGGCACCAAGGCCAACCGGGCGTCGAACGAAACCTCCGCGCCCAGGGGCAACTGTTCAACACCGAGCTGGCTCAGCAGCTGGATTCCCGCGGCACCCAACACCAGACCGGCGATGCCGCCGATCAGAGTCAACAACACGGTCTCCGCCACCACCTGCCGCACGACATGGTTGCGATTCGCTCCCAGGGTCTGTCGGATGCTCAGTTCACGGGTTCGTCCGCTCGCGCGAACGAGCAGCAGGTTGACGAGATTCACCACGCCGATTAGCAAGAGAAAGAGCGCTCCGCTCTGCAACAGCCAGAGTGTCTGCCCAATCGAAGCCACGTGATCGCTATGCAAGTCGGCCACCACCGTGCGGAAGCCCGCATCCGCGACCAGCTTGGCATCAGGCGACTCCACCATGTGCGCATCATCGTGCGCGTCGATCTGGGCCTGCGCCTGAGCCAGGCTCACGCCCGGCTTCAGCCTCCCGATCAGAACGTAGTCGAGGTTCGAGTGACGTTGGGCGGCTGTCCGATCCAACGGCGCGGAGGACAGCGGGGTGATGATTCGGGCTTTGGAGGAAAGAAACCGATAGTGCGGCGGCAACACGCCCACGATTGTCCTGGCGGATCCATCCATTCGAATCGTCCGCCCGACCACTCCCATATGCCCTTGAAGGCGCTCGCGCCAGTAGGAGTCGGTGAGAATTGCCACCCGATCGGATTGGTAGTTCATTTCCTCTTCGCCAAATTCACGCCCAAGAATCAGATTTACCCCCAAGGTTGCGAAGAACCCGGGCGAGACGCGCATCGTCGTCTCCTGCTCGGAAGATCCCGCTTCCCCAACGATTGCCGTACTTTCCTTCATCAGCCCCCAATGTGAAATGGCTGCGATCTCCCCCCTGCGCTCATAGAAGTTGGCAACGGAGGCTTCTCCCTTCGTCACCCCCGCCTTGGGATACGTGTTGTAGATCGTGACCAGGCGTTCCGAGTCAGGAAAAGGAAGTGGACGCACGAGGATGGCATCCACCACGGCATAGATGCTGAGATTAGCACCAATGCCGAGCGCGAGCGTGAGCACCGCCACGGCGGTGAAGCCAGGGTTCTTCAGCAGTTGGCGGAGGGCGAGTTTCATGGGAAGTTATGAGTTACAAGTTATGAGTTATGAGTTCCGTTTCCTGACTCCGCGCGCTGCGCGGAGCGGGGCAGTGCAGATAAATTGCATTGGTTCTCGATATCGGTAGGGCTGTTGTCCGTGATTCCCGCTCATAACTCATAACTCATAACTCATAACTGATAACTTTTAACTGTCTCTCAACGCCTCCATCGGATCCACCCGCGCGGCGCGGCGGGCAGGCAGCCAGCAGGCCAGCAGGGCCACTCCCGTCAGTGCCACGGCTACGCTCACAAAAGTGACGGGATCGGTGGGCTTAATCCCGAAGAGCAGGCTCGACAGATAGCGGGTGAGCGCAAAGGCCCCGACCAGGCCGATGGCCACCCCGATGAGGGCCAACTGCAGACCGCCGCGCAGAATGAGGCCCAACACCTCTCCTTTTTGAGCACCCAGGGCCATCCGCACACCGATTTCGCGCCGCCGCTGTGTTACCGAGTACGACATGACGCCGTAGATGCCCACGACGGCAAGCAGCAACGCCACTGCCGCAAAGCTCCCCAACAAGGCCATGTTCATTCGACGAGAGGTCGTGGTATTCGCCAGCCGTTGCTCCATCGTCATCAGGTTGTGGAGCGGTTGGTTCGGTTCCACTGCCGCCAGGACTCCGCGCACCGCCGAGAGGAGTTGGGTCGGGTCGCCTGCGGTGCGAAGGGCGAAGCTCAAGGAGCTTTCGATTTCGTCCAGGACCGGGGTGTACACTTCCATCCTCACGTCGCCCGCCAATCCGCTCTGCCGGACATCGCTCACCACCCCCACCACGGTTTGCCATTGCGGGCCCGTTCTTGACCCGAGGAGTCGTATGCGTTTGCCGATCGCGCTCTCGCCAGGAAAGTGATGTCTCTCAAACGACTCGTTGATGATGACCACCCCCGCCGACGGCCGCGCGTCCTGCGAGGTGAACGTGCGTCCACTCTTCAACGGAATACCCATCGCGCTGAAGTAGTCGGATGTGACCGTCGGCCGTGATATAGGCCTCACCTTCAGCTCGCCCCGTTTCAGTTTGACCACATCGATCGGGGGGCGACCCTCGATCTCAGGCAGTGTAATGCGCGAAAAGGGAGTGAGCGGGAGGGAATCCGTCGCGGCGGCGGCTTGCACACCGGGTAAAGCTCTCAGTCGCTCGAGGACTTGTTGAACGAAGGCAACCCGCTGGGCCGGTAGCTTTTCCTCCGTCAAAGCCACCTGAAACGTCAGCACGTCATCGGTCCGAAATCCGGGGTTAACGTCCGTGAGCCGCGAAAAGCTTTTCATCAACAGTCCGGCGCCGATGAGCAGTATCAAAGCCAGCGCCAATTCTGACACCACAAAGAGATGCCGGAGCCGATTGCGTTGGCCGCCCGTGTCGCCTCGGCCCTCCTCCTTGAGCGCGATGTTGACATCGGTCCGCCATGCTTGAAGCACCGGCGCAAGCCCGAACACCAACCCGGTGATCACCGAGACTCCCAGCGTAAACGCCAACACCCCGGCATCGATGCCAATCGCGTGCATCGATGGTAAACTTGCACCGCTCCATTGTCCGAGCGCCCGGACGCCCCCGAACGCTACCAGCAAACCCAAACCGCCGCCGCCCAGAGAGAGCAGCATGCTTTCGGCCAGCAGTTGGCGGGCAATCCGCATCTTTCCGGCCCCGAGGGCGGCCCGCACGGCCATCTCTCGCTGCCTCCCGGCGGCACGCGCGAGCAACAGGTTGGCGACATTGGCGCAAGCAATGAGCAGAACGAGGGCTACCGCGCCCAGCAACACCAGCAACCCCCCCTTGACGTCCCCGACGACCTGCTCGTGCAGGCCGACCAAAGTCAGGCCGCTGACGGGCCGCCCGCCGACGGGTTTCGTCTCGCGGGATTGGGCCGGCTGAACCCGCTGGGCAATCGTCTGCAATTCCGTTTCGGCCTGCATCAGAGTCACACCGGGCTTCAACCTCGCAATGGATCTCAGCAGCATCATGCCTTCACCGTGTTTCACGAATGTGCCCCCTGTGTCACTGAGCGCCATCGGCACCCAGAGTTGAAATGGTTCGGGGTATTGAAAGTGCGATGGAAGAATGCCGACCACGGTGTAGCTCTGCTCATTCAACGTCACGGTCCGGCCCAACAGGCTTGCGTCGCCGCCGAATCGGCTCCGCCAGAGTCCGTGTCCCAGAATGACCGCCTTTGGCCCATTTGGAGTGTCCTCCTCCGCGGTGAAGTTGCGTCCCAGCGCTGGCTGAACGCCGAGCAACGGAAAGAAGTCCGCCGTTACTGCGCCCGCCACCAACTGCTCCGCCGATCCAGTCCCGGTGAGCGTCATCTCGCCACCGCTGTAGGCGGCGATGCGTGTCAGCGATCGGCTCTGGTCCTTGATGGCGAGAACCATGGCGCTGCCAACGTCGGTGCTGGGTTTCCCCGACCAACTCGCGCGCAACTGCACCAACTGATCGGGTTCGGAATAGGGCAACGGCCTGAGCAGCACGGCATTGACCACGCTGAAGATGGCGGTGTTGGCGCCGATCCCCAACGCAAGCGTGAGCACCGCCACGGCGGTGAAGCCGGGGTTCTTCAAAAGTTGGCGGAGGGCGAATTTCATGGGAAAGTGATGAGTGATGAGTGACGAGTGACAAGTGATGGGCCACGCAGCTTCGGGCGAATGTTTTGCTCGCCACTCGTCACTCCCCACTGGTCACTTCTGCGCAATTGGCTCTAGGCTTTGATCATGCGGCATGATTCTTCGATCAGGTCACGGCAGCTGGCCGACTTCTTCGCTTCGATAAAGTTCATAAACTCATCACTCATCACTCATCACTCATCACTCATCACTCATCACTATTTTTCCATCCACCCATCCCGCAGGCGGATAATGCGATTGCCATAGGCCGCGTTCGATTCTGAGTGTGTCACCTGAATGATCGTGGTACCCGAGGAGTTGAGTTTCTTGAACAGCTCCATGATCTCCCGTCCCTGATCGGAATGCAGATTTCCTGTGGGTTCATCCGCGAGCAGGAGAGTGGGCTTGGCGATGATTGCCCGCGCGACGGCCACCAGCTGTTGCTGCCCGCCCGAAAGCTGGTTGGGAAATAGATCCTTCTTTCCGACCATGCCAAATCGGTCCAGCATGTCGGCCACCAAAGCCTGGCGCTCCGACGTTTTGACATCGCGATAAGAGAGAGGGATGTCCAGGTTCTCGGCCACCGTGAGATCTTCGAGCAGATGGAACTGCTGGAAGACGAACCCCACGTGCTTCTTGTTCAGCGACGCGCGTTCCTTGGCTTTCAGGGTATGGACCGCCTGGCCGGCGAAAAGATATTCACCCTGCCAAGAGTGATCGTACAGCCCAATCACGCTCAGCAGCGTCGATTTGCCCGCGCCGCTCGGACCCATGATCGTGATGAACTCGCCCTCGGCGATATCGAGATTGATCTGGCGCAGCACGTAGGTCGGGCTGGGCCGCGTGGGGAAACTCTTTTCAATGTTGCGAAGGTGAAGCATGGGGGAACAGTGATAAGTTACGAGTTACGAGTTACGAGTTACGAGTTATGAGTTGTGAGTTATGAGTTATCAGTTACGGATAGGCGGAGGGCGTTGAGCATTTTGCGGAGCTCTTGAATCAGTCGGCTGACTTCGTCGGATTCCAGGGCTGAGCAAAAGCCGAGTTCAACGCTCAGGATTAGTTGCGTGTCGAGCTCTGCGACTGATCCCTCGGCGTGGGAAATGAACTGAACAAATTCACCCGTGGTTCTTCGAGCCTGTCCTTCCGCAAGATTTGATGGAACGGATACAGCGGCCCGACGCATCTGGGAAATCAGGCCAAACTTCTCCTCATTTGGAAATCCGGCGGTTAGGCGATAAATCAACTTCGCGAGCAGCATCCCTTTCTGCCAACTGATCAACTCACGGTAACTTTGGGGTTGTTTCGAACTCATAACTCACTCCAACTCATAACTCATAACTCATAACTCGTCACTCCCCCCATCACTGCTTCGTCTCCTCCACCACTCTTCCATCAAAGAGATGAATTTGGCGGGCCGCATGACGCGCGAAACGATCGTCGTGGGTCACCATGCAGATCGTGGCACCTTCCTGATGCAACTCGCTGAGCAGGGCCATCACCGCGTCGCCGTTCTTGGAATCGAGATTCCCCGTCGGTTCGTCCGCGAGCAGGATGCTGGGTTTTCCGCCCAGAGCGCGCGCCACCGCGACCCTCTGCTGCTGCCCTCCGGAAAGTTGCGAGGGATAGTGTTTCATCCGATGTCCCATTCCCACTCGTTCTAAAGCCTTCACCGCCGCTTCCTTGCGATCGGCCGCCGCCATGCCACGGTAGGTCAACGGTAACTCAACGTTCTCAAAGACGGTGAGATCGCCGATGAGGTTAAAACTTTGGAAGATGAATCCGATTTCCTTGTTCCGAATCCGGGCGCGCGCGGCAAAGTCGAGGTTGGCGACGGCCTGACCGTTCAGGGTGTAAGTGCCATCGGTCGGCGTGTCCAACAGGCCGAGAATGGAGAGCAGGGTGGACTTCCCACACCCGGATGGTCCAGCCATGGAAACATATTCGCCCCGGGCGATGGTGAGGTGAATGTCGGCAAGAGCGTGCGTCTCCACCTCATCGGTGAAGAACACTTTCTTGATGCCGTCCAAGTGGATGAGTGGGTCGGGGGGCATTCTCGATTTTAGATTTTAGATTTTGGATTTTGGATTCAGGAGCCGGGGGCCTGCTTCCGACCACGTAGCGTTTTGATAGAGGCTACGGTCATGGCGAGGAGTTCGTCGGTTTCTTTGAGAAGCCAACTGAGTTTCGCGCTCGGCGCGATTTTCGACTCCCGAAGCAGTTCTAGCCAGTAAATGGTTTCATCGCCTTCCTCTTCGACAATGCTTAACTTATGGATCATGTCCGCTGTGGATTTGCTACGACAGGCCGCACGATAATTAGCGCCGACAGAGGTACCGGACCTCAGTATCTGCCGGCCGAGAATATCCCCGGCTTTCCCTGGAGGCAGCTCGCTAACCAACTCAATTACTTTGAGTGCCAGTTGCCTCGTCCGTTCCTTAAACAATTGCTCATTCATATCATTCTGGGTTCTGAGGAGCTTCCGCGCCTCCGAACCAGGGCAGGCGCAGCATCCAATCCAAAATCCAAAATCCAAAATCCAAAATCAGTTGAGTTTAATTCTCTCATGCCCATCCGAAGCGGACATGTCGGAGAGTATGACCTGATCCCCGACTTCCAACCCTTGCAGAATCTCGATTGTGCTGACCGAAGTTCGCCCAAGCTTGACCGGAACGCGGATGGCTCCGCTGCCGCTGTCGATGAGTTTGAAGAGTCCAAGGGTGCTGTCGGGTTGACTCTGCACCGGTCGCCCCACATACAGTACATCGTCGAGCCGCTCCAGCTCGATGGTCCCATCGACGCTCAGATCCGGACGCGCACCGCGCGGAAGGTCGCCTTCCAGCTTGACATCGACGGTCACCGTCCCGCCCACCACCGAGGGATCCACGCGAACTACCTTCCCCTGAATCACTCCATTGCGAGTGTCGATGGACGCGGTCTGTCCGATGAGCACGTCGCGAGCCTGCGTCTCCGCGATTTTGATTTCCGCCTTCAGCTTGGTAGGCTGAACAATCTTGGCCAAGGTGGCGCTGGGGCTGATTCGCTGGCCAACCTGCAACGTCACGGTGTCGCCAATTTGTTGGAGGACCCCGTCAATACCCGCGCGAACTTGGAGAGCAGCCAACTGGCGACGCTTGAGCGCGAGCAGGGCGCGAGTCTTCTCGAGTTCGGCATCGGCGGCGGCTAGTTGCGCTTTGGCGGAGTCGGCGGCGATGGTGAGTCGTTGCTGCTCAATCTCGGCCCGGGCGTCGAGATCCACTGCCTTCGCTTGCGTCTGCTTGGCCGTGAGGACGGCCACCAGTCCCCGCTTGGCCAGGTTCCCGTCTGCTTCGGCCACAAGCTTGGCCTGCTCCGCATCCGATCTCAAGGTAGCGAGGGCCGCCTTCTGCGTGAGTTTATCGCTCTCCAGCTGAACTCGAAGTCTGTCTAGCTGAGCCTCTCCGATCTTCACCTGAAACTCAGCATCGAATACGGCTTGCTTCAGCTCGGCGTTGCTGAGCTCCATCAGAATCGTGTCGGCCGTGACCTGCGCGCCAGGTTGGACGAGGATGCGCTCGACCCGACCGTCGGTCTCCGATTGCACAAACTGGATCTGCTCGGGGACCAAGGTCCCATTGCCTCGGACCTGTCGAAGCATCTGCCCACGCTTGACCGTATCGGTCCACACCGAGCCCCGCTCGACGCTTGGCGCCGCCGGCTTCAAACGGGACAACCCCAGAGTGGTTCCGGCCAGCGCGAGAATCGCCAACGTCGAGTAGATCAGGCGGCGGCGTTTTTTTCGGCGGGCAATGTCAGGGCGGGCAACGTCCATAGGGCTTGGAGTTAGTGATGAGTGACGAGTGATGAGTGATGAGTGGGCAACCGAACGCTCTCTTTGCCAGTTGTCGCCTGCGTGGCGTTAGGCAGCGAGCAGGGACCACTGAGGTATTCGCAATCGTTCATCGTTTCAGCCTTGAAAATGCGTTTTGATAGTTCTAATGCCAACTCACTCATCACTCATCACTCATCACTCATCACTTCTTGTCACTTCACCACCACATCCATCTGATGTCGTTCGAAGACGCTACCTTCGCTCAACGCCAGCTGAGCGAGCGCCCGATTGTATTCCGCGAGGGCTCGAATTTCTTCCGACCGTGCCGAGGTAAGATCTCGTTGCAACTGAAGCACCACGAAGCTGGTGCTCCGGCCGGTGTCCATCTTCGTTTGCTCGGCCCGCAGCGCCGCCTCGGCGAACTCGCGGGCCTGACGAGTGGTGCCTACCCGCTCGAAGTTCAGTTCCACCGCTCGAACCGCATTGTCGATCTCCAGTAGGATCTCCTGCTCCAGTTGTCTCACTCTCAAGGCTGACTGCTCTTTTTCGGACTTCGCCACTCTCAACCCTTCGCGAGCCGATCGTCCGCTCAGGGGCAGTGACATCTGAACCCCATACGAGTGGAACGGGCTAGACCCACGCCTCCACTGGCCCAGCGTGCCGCTGACCTCGTTCGCGGATCCTCCATGGCCGTAGCCGCCCACCGCGTCCAGCTGGGGATAGGTTTGGTTGCGATTATATCGGACGATGTATCCGAGCCGCTCGATATCCGCCCGTGCTTGGAGAAGATCGGGGCGCTGCGCCATCCCCCGCCGCCAACTCTCAGCACGTTGCACCCGCTGCTGGACGGCGGCCAGCTCCCCTTGGGGTTGAATAGAGACGTCTATCCAAGCGTCGATGCGATCGCTGAGCAGGCCCTTGAGTAGGTTCTCCTGCACGCTCACCGTTCGCTGAGCTGTTAATAAAACGGAGCGTTGGACCGACACCTGAGATTCCGCCTGTTTCTCATCCAGAGCCGCCAGCACTCCCTGTTTGATCCTCTCGCGATTCGCCGCGAGCAGCTCATTGGCCAGGTCCAAGGCCTGGGCTTGAACCCTCACACTATCGCGAGCCAACAGCAGATCGTAGAATGCCAGCTCAACGCGCGTGAGCGTGTTCATCAGCTGAAATCGCCAGACCAGCTCCGACACGCGAAGGCGAGTGCGGCTGATCTGAATGGTGACGCGCTGGGAATCAACCCAAAGGTCTCTGAGCAAGGGCTGCCGCAGCCGAATTCCCGCCGTGCCGCCCGCATTCTCGAATCGGCCGAAGGGGCCCGTGCCTCTCGAATCAGCGATATCTCCCCCCAAATCGTACTCCAATCCAGTCGGCAAGAACCCTGTCACACCTCCATACACGTTATCGCGCCGGGTCTGCGTCCCCGGATAGGCCCGGTTCTGATCGTCTATCCCGCCCGCCGAAAGGCTATCGCCTCGGCTCACCCCGGCCCGTAGAACTGGGTCATAGACGCCGTAGCTCTGTCGCAGGTCGTGCCGCGCGATCTCAATCCCCTTCTGCTCGATCTGAACATCGAAGTTGTCACGCGCCGCAATCTCCAAGCACTGCGATAACGACAACGCTTTCACCACATCGTTGGAGCTCTGCGCCCCCACAGAAATCGTCAGACAGCCGCAGAAAAGTATGAAAATGAGTCGGTTCACAAGAGCGATCAGTGGCCTGTATTGCAAGTCACATGCCAAACGAATCAACGGCGTGGCCGCGAAACCCTCATCGTCACACAGGGCAGATCTAATCCTCCGCAAATGCATTGGATTTGAGGCCCGCGGCCCGTTTCGCGCCCTGACCTCACCTACAGTCGGGCCATGGGGACCAGGGCCTGCAATACACGGGAAGGGACTGGGGGACCGTCCCACGAATGGGAAAGCCTCGTCCCGGGAATGGGACGAGCTCTTGTGGGTGAGGTAAATGCATTTCCCCCTTCCTCGCGAAGCGATTTGGAGTGCTGTAGCCCTCTACAGCTTTTCAGCACCCCCGGAGGGGGATCCCAGCTACGCTGGGGGGACCAAAGCGGCAGAGGGCTGCCGCACTCCATAGGGCCCCATTCCTCGCGAAGCGATTTGGAGTGCTGTAGCCCTCTACAGCTTTTCGGCACCCCCGGTGGGGGATCCCAGCTACGCTGGGCGGGCCAAAGCGGCAGAGGGCTGCCGCACTCCATAAGGCCCCATTCCTCGCGAAGCGATTTGGAGTGCTGTAGCCCTCTACAGCTTTTCGGCACCCCCGGAGGGGGATCCCAGCTACGCTGGGGGGACTAAAGCGGCAGAGGGCTGCCGCACTCCATAGGGCCCCATTCCTCGCGAAGCGATTTGGAGTGCTGTGGCCCTCTACAGCTTTTCAGCACCCCCGGAGGGGGATCCCAGCTACGCTGGGGCGACCAAAGCGGCAGAGGGCTGCCGCACTCCATGGAGCTAGGGTTCCGGAAGCCGCAGGCGGGCGACGCAGCCTGCCCTATCGATCCGATTCTCTAGAACAAGCGTTCCCCCGTGGGCTTCCGCGATCTGACGGGACAGCGCCAGGCCGATGCCGGTGCCGGTCGGCTTGGTGGTGAAGAACGGAACGAAGAGATTCGCAGAATTCGAAAGACCTGGACCCTCATCCTGCACCCAGACCTCAACCCCCGACCCGACCTTGCTCCAACCCACGGAAACGCGCCCTGCGCCATTCAGTTCGGTGAGCGCGTCCGCAGCGTTGCGCACCAAGTTGATCAGGAGCTGCTCCAGCTGAGTCTCATCGGCCTGTATCGTAATCCCGGGTCCCGGATCTACTTCCACCTTCACGCGCGTTTCCAATGAGGCGACCCGTCGCACCCAGCCCCCGATGTCCATCGGCTGCAGGCGCGGCGTTGGGAGGCGAGCCAGCCGGGCGTAGGCATCCATGAAACGGCTCAAGGCATCGGCTCGGGACGCGATGATGGACAGCCCGTTGTGAACGTCAGACTCCCAATCCTCCGCCCGCGGTTGTTTGGCGAGCATCGTGCTCATGGTTCCGGCCAGGGACTTGATGGGAGCGAGGGAATTGTTCAACTCGTGGCCGATGACGCGCACCATCCGTTGCCAGGCTTGACGCTCCTCGTCGCGCAGTGCCCGGCTCAGATCGCTCATCACGAGCATCTGGTGGGGTCGCCCTTCCTGGCGGAAGGAGCCGCGGCGGATTCCCCAACGGCCCGTGCCGCCCGGGAAGTTCAGCGTGGCGGTGCGGGCCACCTCACCCTCGAGGAGCTCCCCAAAGCCAAGATCCTGAGCCGTCCGCCCGAGGAGCTGTTCGGAAGTGCGCCCCAGGAGGCGCTCGCCCGCCCGATTCACCAGTTTTAGGCCCTGCGCCTCGTCAAAGGCAAACACCGCCACATCGATCTCAAGCATCACGGTTCGGAGCAGGGCAGAGGCCTCCAAGGCTCCTAGACGCTGCTCCCGCAGGGTCTGGCTGAGCGCGTTGATCTCGCTGGTCAGCACACCGAGCGCATCGTCCCGACGAGGGCTGCGAGCACGCACGCTGAAATCCTGCTCCCGGAGAGCGGACAGAAGATTCGCGGAGGTCTGGAGCGGGCGAATCACCTGTCGTCGGACAATTCTGGCCAGCAGCCACCAGCTGATCGACACGACTCCTATCATGGCCACTCGGGTGACGGAGGCTACCCCCGCCATCCCACTCAGCCAGATCGACAGCGCCAGGGCGGGTGCTCCTGATAAAAGGGTCAGCAGGAAGATCCGCGTCTCATGCTTGAATGGTCGACCCACAACAACGTGATTAGAGCCGATACTTTTCGAGCCGGCGATAAAACGCGCTACGGCTCAACCCCAGGGCCTCAGCGGCACGCTGGGCGTTTCCATCGCACCGGGCGAGAGTCCTGCGGATCAAGTGGATTTCGACTTCCTCCAAGCTCATGTCGTCCAAAGTGGGCGCGCTGTCCGGGCGAGCTTTGATACCCAAGTCCTGCACCGCGATACTGTTCCCGCGGGCCATGAGGGCAGCCCGTTCCACCACATGCTCCAGCTCGCGCACATTTCCCGGCCATGGATAGGCCTGCAACTGCTCCAGAGCCGACGGTTCAAACCCTTTCAATTCCTTGCGATACTTGCGCAGCCGATCCTCAAGAAAGTGGCGGGCGAGCAACGGAATGTCCTCCTTCCTTTCCCGCAGCGGCGGAAGATGGATCTCCACCGTATTGAGGCGAAACAATAGATCCTGGCGAAAGCGCCCGGCTGCAACCTCGGCGCGAACATCGGCGTTGGTAGCCGAGATCAGCCGCACGTCGGCCCGGCGCGATCTGGAAGAGCCGACCCGCTCATACTCCCCGGTCTCCAAAACGCGCAGCAAACGGGTCTGCTGACTCAGCGAGACATTGGCGATCTCGTCGAGAAAAAGGGTTCCTCCATCAGCCAGCTCGAATCGTCCTTGGCGATCCGACTTCGCGTCCGTGAACGCGCCTTTGACATGGCCGAACAGTTCACTCTCGAAGAGGCCTTCCGGAAACCCACCCATGTTCACACTCACGAGCGGTCTTGTGCGCCGGTCCGAGGCGGCATGCAGCGCCCGCGCCACCACCCCCTTGCCTGTGCCATTCTCGCCGGTCAGCAGCACGTTGACATCGGAAGGGCCCACCCGGTCGATCAAATCAAGCACCGGACGCATCGCGGTTGACTCCGCGATCATCCGCAGACCGCCATCGCCTTGGAGAAGTTGATTCTCGGCCTCAAGACGCCGCCCTCTGCGTAGGGCCCGATGCAGTTCGATCTGGTTTCGAACGATCGCGAGCAGCCGCTCGTTCTCCCAGGGCTTTTGAATAAAATCGCCCGCCCCTTGACGCATGGCCGTCAAAGCGAGATCGACGCTACTCCACGCCGTCATCACGACGACCGGAAGGGTGCTATCCAGCTGCTTGGCCTGGGCCAGCAGCTGCAGGCCTTCGTTGCCCGAAGTGGTGTCGCGAGCGTAATTCAGGTCTAGAAGCGCCAAATCGAAGTCCTGATCGGCCAGCGTTTGCAGGGCCGCTTGGGGGGAATGAACCACCTGACAGCGATAGCCCTCCGCCTTCAGTAACAGCCGGAGAGCTTCACAGACATCGGTTTGATCGTCCGCGATCAACACGGTCGGCGCTGGAGCGCTTGATTTCATCGAAGTCGCGTTATGCCAGCTTGAGAACGAAGGGGCAATCCCTCCGTTGGTGGAAATCGCATCGATAGCCGAAATGGAGTTCTCGGATCGCGGGATCTATCGCCGTGTCCCAAGCAGCAGCGCTCCCAACCCCAACGCGATGAACAGCACCACCACGCCCAAAAGCACCCAGATCAGGATGGAGGTGCGGT
Source organism: Verrucomicrobiales bacterium (assembly GCA_016793885.1). NCBI lineage: Bacteria > Pseudomonadati > Verrucomicrobiota > Verrucomicrobiia > Verrucomicrobiales > Verrucomicrobiales bacterium. Next base: position 44,244 of record JAEUHE010000133.1, on the reverse strand, counting down.
ACTTAATATGCGGTGTTTGTTCCATGACAGCGGCATACTCAGGGGAAAACACCATTTTCCCCTTCTTTCCCAAAACCAGGTAGAGGATGTAACCATTGATAATCGTGCCCAGTGGGAAACCGACCAGTCCAATCGCCGAAAGGACCGCGGTAGGAATGCGCGCCCACGGTCGCAATCGTCGCAGTGCGGAGCCCACAAACAGCTGCGCCGCCCCCAAGAGCAGAAGGAGTGCGGTAACAAACACGGCTTCCAGAACCCCACCCCCCGCGATGCCGGTTCCCAAGGTCACCAAACTCATGCCCGTCAACAGAATCCCACCCAGCAAGTAGAGCACCCCCACCGACTTGACCGAGGCCTCATGCTTGAGATACTGCTTGCGCACCTCCTCCGCGCCCGTGCTCGAGCTGACCCCTTCCTGAAGGCGCTGCAACGCGAGAGGCTTGCAGGCGGCGCAAAAAAGCCCACCGGACACCGAGACCACGGCGTTAGGGGTAAAGGAGCCGCCGCATCCGGCACACACCACGGCGTCCGAAGGAGCCGAGGCAGCCATGGTCAGAGGCGCCGGTGGGGCCGAAGGACCGTAGGGCTTCCAGTCCGCCATCGACTCGTTCCAGACCAGGGTCTGGCTCTTGATAACCCCCTGCTGCACCAGCCGCTGAAACTCCTCGTCACTCACCGGCCCTTTGCGTTCCTGTCCTTCGGAATAATACCAGTCCATAAGCGAGATTGTGTGGAGGATCAACGCGTTGATTGTGCGTGAACTCCTTGCATGGAGCCTCTTGTGGCAAACCATGGTGCGAAGTCCAAGCAGAAACCGCACGTTTCTAAAGATTAAGCTGAACTCAGGATTACCATCCGCCGCTCGACCCATCGCAAATCGAAAAGGCATTCCAGTTGATCTTAGCTCGGCCACTGACTAACATGTTACCATAAAGGTTCAGTGCAGCCGAGTTTGGTGACAACCAGGCCTTTTCGGCTCTTGCCGCTGCCTGGCTGACAGGAACCTTGTTTCGCTACCCAACTCGTTCGACGAATGGCTCTCGATCCAAACTCACTGGCCGTGCCGATCCAGTCCCTGCTGGATGAGTTTCCTCATGCGGTTGCCCAGGCGGGCAGGGACTGCGCAGCGCGAGGAGGAGTGCTGCAGCTCAAACCCGTGAATGGAGGACGCAGTTATAGCGCCGTCGTCAAGGACCGAAGAGCCTACCTGGTCACCATCGATTTCGACGAAGCCGTAGGCTGGGATGCCCTCTGCAGCTGCCCGGCGGTCTTCGATTGCAAACATATCTATGCGGCTCTGCTCCTCCTCCGGGATCGGGAAACACTGCTCCCCGGTCTCTCCGGGGTCTTCCCGACTCCGTCAGACCGTCGCGCCGCTCCCGCACCCCCCATTCCTCCCCCCTCACCGCTCGTCGCCCGCTACATCGAAGCAACCGGCAAGGCTCCGAAGGGTCCCGCGAAGTCTTTTGTGGGCCAGATCCAGCGCCTCTTCCAGTCGCTCGGTGTACGATCAAGCCCTTCGCTCTACTCCCATGAGCTCAACAGCTTGGCACCCGGGATCCGGAACTATACCTGGCAACCCTTAGAACTCTGGCCCAAGACTCCCCTGAATGATCTGGAGTTTTGGCTCTACTGCGCGTGGGAAATTCGACGTCAAGGCGTACCCATCCCGGACTTCATGGAGGCAGTCACCGATTTCACCCTGATCGAGCCGGCCATGCAGAAGTTGGAACGCGCCAAAAGCATCTCCCACTGGCAAACTCAACTGGCAGAGGCCCATCAAACAGGGATCCTGAGGCCTGCTCCTCCCGTCGACCTGCGCGTCCTGGTTCGAGCCACCGAGAGTGCAATCATCCAATGGCGATCGACCCCGGAAGAGCCGTTCAAGGAGCTCAAGCAGGCTCAGGCCCGCCGCCTGATGCAAGCTCATCAAGGCGACACACTTTCCCTGGTGCCGGAAGCAACGCCACTCTGGCATCTGATTCTCAACCCGTACGACTCTCGCCCCCACTCGGATCTGCGCTATGCTTCGTCCGATGCCGCCCGCATCTTGAATCGAATCCTCCGCCTACCGAGCCTCATCGATCGGGTAGTCTCGGAGAGCGGACTGCCATTAAAACGTCCGACAGAGCCCCTCCACTTCGATCTGTTGCCGGCTACGAGCGATGACGAGGACTATCGACTTCGGCTCGTGCACCACGATGGTTCGCCGGCACCGCACACACTGTTGGCGTTGCCCGGCAATCCGCCTCTCTACCTAACGCCGTCCGCGGTGTTCGTCGGCCCGCCTCCGCACCGATTCGGATCGGCCCCAGAGCTTACCATCCCGGCTCCTGCGGTCGAGACTCCCGGAGGCGTGGGCTTCCTCGCCTCTCTGGGTGTGGAACTGCCCCCGCGTCTCGCCTCTCGGACCCGACGCATTGAAGTGGGTGTCAAAATTTTCTGCGATCTCCGACCGTCCTACCCGGGGAGCGACAAGGAATCCCTGTTTGTCCGAGTGTTGGCTGAGCAGGCCGATGCCAAAGTGGAGCGTTTCGCTGGCAACGGATGGGAAGTCGTCCCTCAGCCGGGCGCCAAGAAATCCAAGCCGAGTTCCGATGGGTTGATTCCCGTGGTGGACCGATCTGCACTCGACCATTTTCCGGCCGTTCTCGAAGGATTGGAACTGAAATGGGAACAGTTCGCTGGCGGCTGGCGCGGCAAGTTAACCAAGGAGTTTCCCGAACTGTTCATTTCCTGGATTGCCGCCTTACCTTCCGGCATCGAGGTGATGTTGGATCCCGAACTCGCCAGCCTGAAGTCGGCTCCGCTGGCAGGCAGTGTGCGACTCGATGTGCAGGAGTCCGGAGTCGACTGGTTCGATCTTACGGTCGTGTTGGACGTGGCCGACACGGAACTCACGCCCGATGAATTGAAGTTGCTGCTCAACGCCCGCGGCCGCTACGTGCGGCTCGGCAAAAAGGGGTGGCGCCGCCTTCAATTCAACCTAAGTCCGGAAGAGGATGATCGGCTCGCCCGGCTTGGCCTGGACGCCCGGGATTTTACCGCCGAGCCCACCCGACTCCACGCCCTTCAATTAGCCGATGAAGGCGCCACCCGACTCCTCCCCCTGCAGCAAGTGGAGACCATTCAGCGGCGGGCGAGCGAATTGAAAGCGCGGGTCGCCCCCAAAGTTCCCCGGGGAATTCAAGCCGAGCTACGCCCTTACCAGCTCGAGGGTTTTCACTTTCTCGCCTATCTGACCGCCAATCGGTTTGGTGGAGTTTTGGCTGATGACATGGGCCTGGGAAAAACCCTGCAGACCCTCACCTGGCTGGCCTGGCTGCGATCGAATCCCAAGGAGCTGAGATCCAAGCTGTCAGGCCTTCCATCCCTGGTGGTATGTCCCAAGTCCGTGATGGATAACTGGCAGACCGAAGGACAGCGGTTTCTTCCAGGTTTGCGGGTGCGGCTGTGGCGCGGCGAGGACGTCGTGGCGTTTAAAGCGGCCCGCGAGGAATGCGACCTGATCGTGATCAACTATTCGCAGCTACGCGCCCTGAGCCCGGACATCGCCAGTCTGCAGTGGCATGCGGCCATTCTGGACGAAGCTCAGTATATCAAGAACCCAGACTCCCAAACGGCCCAGGTGGCGCGAGCGTTGCAAGCGCACCACCGTCTCGCGCTGACCGGCACTCCGATCGAGAACCGCCTGCTCGACCTTTGGAGCATCATGGCCTACGCGATGCCAGGGGTGCTCGGAAACCGCGCCCAGTTCACACGCAAGTTCAACGCGACCGATGACCCGCTCGCCCGACGTCGACTGGCTTCTCGGGTGCGTCCCTTTCTGCTCCGACGCACCAAGAACCAGGTTGCGAAGGACCTACCCGACCGGGTGGAGGAAGATTTGCTCTGCGAACTGGAGGGCGATCAAAAAAACCTCTACCGCGCCGAATTGAAACGGGCTCAGCAGCTGTTGCTCAAGGTCCAAACCCGGCAGGAACTCAACGAGAACCGCTTCAGCGTACTGACCTCACTGCTCCGCTTGAGACAAATCTGCTGTCACCCGGCGCTGGTGGATGGGGCGATGCGGAAGGCGGAGAGCGCCAAGGTCAATGCCCTGACCGACCTGCTCGAACCGCTCATGGAGGAAGGCCACAAAGTGCTCGTGTTCTCGCAGTTCGTCACCATGCTCGACCTCCTCCGAGATACCTTCAAGGAACGAGGCTGGAACCACTTCTACCTCGCCGGGGATACCGAAGATCGAGGATCACTGGTCAAGGAGTTCCAGAAGCAAAGTGGCTCCTCGGTCTTCCTGATCTCGCTCAAAGCGGGCGGCTTCGGCCTGAATCTCACCGCCGCCTCGTACGTCGTCCTCTTCGATCCATGGTGGAATCCCGCCGTTGAAAACCAGGCCATCGACCGGACCCATCGGATCGGTCAAACCACCAAGGTCATGGCCTATCGGTTATTGATGAAAAACACCATCGAGGAGAAAATCCGCACGCTTCAGAAAACAAAGGCGGCCCTGGCCGATGGTGTGCTCGGCGAAGAAACCTTCGCAAGCAGCCTGACCTTGGACGATCTCCGCTTTCTCTTTGCGGAGAGTTGAGAAGCATTTGGGTTGCCTTGTCGGAGCCGCTTGTCACGTCGGAGCTGCCAGCGGAGACGGAACGTGAGAACGCTGCCGCCCTTCCGCTGTAGGCCCCGTCCTCTCAGGTTAGAAGAGGAGTTGCCCGGCACGCAGTGCCCTTACGCCTTCTTCACGAAGCAGGCTTTGAGGCCGATGGCCATGCCGTCCATCTTGCAGGAAATCTCGTGATCGCCATCCACCAAGCGAATACTCTTCGCCTTGGTCCCGCCTTTGATGACCTGCGACGAACCCTTCAACTTCAGGTCTTTAATCAAGGTGACCGAGTCGCCGTCGGCGAGAACCGTGCCATGCGCATCCTTGACCACGCGCGCCCCAGCGGCAGGAGCCTCCTCGACCTCACGCGGCCATTCGTGGCCACAGGTCACGCACTCCCATCGATCCGCGTGTTCCAAAACTTCTTCCATCGTGCACATCGGGCAAGCCGGCTTCGTCATAAGCCCTGATGTTATCCTGCGCCAACGTCCGATGACAATCGCGCAGTTAGGTGTGGCGGCGGAGGGGATGAGACTGTAGGGGGTGAATAAAGCGCCAGTTGGCTCTCATCTTTACCTCCACAAATGTGGGCTAGACAAGCTGGACAACGCTGACGTTTCTCACTTTGTCGGCAGGGCCCGAACCCGCAGGGTTCAAAGAGATGTCGCCGGGGGCGCTCGCACCCCCGGAACTGTTAAAAGTATGGAGCATCGCGCAGCGATGCCACCGGCTTCTGAGACTTGCGTCACCCCTACTCAAAGAACCAAATCCGTTCGTCAGCCCGTTCGCCGACGGGTGGCACGCCTTTCAGGGTGCTGTTGAATAGGAGGCCGACAGACCGGGGGTGTCCCTGCGCTCCACGCCCCGTATAATCTCTATGAACCCTCCGGGTTCTCGGTTTCGGCCTCAGGAACTCATGCGAAGAAGTGCCTACCCTCCATCGCTTCCGGCTTGTCCCGTGGCAGCCAATCTCCTATATGCGCAAGATGCTCAACGGCCTCGCGACCGCCGCCAGTGTCTGCAATTCCCGCCAACGGGCGCCGATCTTTCTAGTCCTCTCGCTACTTCTCCTGGCGGCAGAACGATCCAACGGACAATCGCAACCGCCACAGCCCACCACCGTGAACGATCGGCTGTGGGCGTGGGCGCACGATGCCGGGGTTTACAACGGAAACTGGGGCCTGCCGGGCCCTTCTCGAATGACCCCGGTGGAGGGGGCCGCTTATCTCGGGACGAAGAATGTCATTTTCATCCGGTACCTAGGCAAGCCTGCGCCCCCCTTTGATCAGTATGTGATTCCCTTCCGCTCGATGAGCCGAGTCATGTGGTCCATCACCGGCGCCAATGGCATCACCTCGACCGAAGAGCGCGAGGCGGTTTTCCGTCTAGTCGCAGCCAATCCAAACATCACCGGAGTGTTCATGGATGATTTTTTCCATCTCGCGGCCGAGTCTTCCGCTTCACCCCAGTGGCTGGCTAAGAATGAGCCACCGTTTCCGGTCGAGCTGAACCTGGAATTGCCGCAAGCCCGGAAGCTGACTCGGGTCGACCTGCAACAAACCGAATGGCGCACTGGGGACTATCGATCGAAGGATTTTACCGTAGCCACCTCGATCGATGGTGCGACGTGGGTCGAAGCTGGCGGGGGCCGGATGCCGAATGAGGCAGGAGCCGCGCACTCGGTCACTCTTCCAGGAAATCCCACTCGATTCCTTCGCTTTCGGTTTCTCAACACCCACGACTCCGGAATCAAAAGCTCCCGAAGCTGCGGACTCCGGGCCTTGAGACTTTGGTCCGATGCGGTGGAAGTGGATCTAAAGACCGCCAAAATCGAGGCAAGTTCAACTTTCCCCGGTCATGAGCCATCGCTGCTGATCGATCCTTCGAGTCCATCGGTCGCTTCGGCTGCGCTCTCACCGGCAGCGTTGCAAGCCATACGTCAGCGCCTGCGGCTCCCGGACCGGCGGCTTGATCTCGGGGTTACTCTTTACACCTACCAACTGACCCCGCGAGTGCAGTCGCATCTGGAACTCTGCGATATTGTGTCACTCTGGACCTGGAAATCGGAGGATCTCGCGCAACTCGAGACAAACTTCGCCCGACTCCGGGAGCTGGCACCGCATCAACGAGTGTTCCTCGGCTGTTATCTCTATGACTTTGGAAACAATCGAGCCCTGCCACTGGATCGAATGAAGCACCAATGCGCCCTCGCCTTGCGCTGGCTTCAAGAGGGAAAGATCGAAGGCATCATTTTTCTGGGGACGAATGTCTGCGATCTCAATCTCGAAACGGTGGAATGGACTCGCTCATGGATCGCCCAAGTGGGCTCACAACTGTTGACTCAAGGTCGATAAGCCGGTTCCGGGGCACCCAGCGCAACCAGCGCTTACGCTCAGTTCTCTCGCAATGGCGCACAGCCTATTACGGGCTTACCCGCGTTCGCGATTCTCGCCGAACGTGTAGGATATGTACGCTCTCCCCCGACACGGTGAACAAGATGCGAAACGCGTAGTGCCGTTTACTGTAGATGAGGTGGCGAATCTCTCGCTTGAACCTTTTGCTCTCTGTCGCCTGGGGGGCAACGGTCGGGAAAAGAATCCAGCGTCAGGCAGGCATCCATCGCGCCGTTATGACATTTAACCTATAACCGGGAATGGAGTCACCTCGGATTTCACGGATGACACGGATTAAGAAGGCTTTGTAAGGTTCTCGAGGACTAATTCGCACTCCCTCTCAGGTTGATGAGGGTCTTCCTTCCAAGTCTTTGCGGATCCGTGTCATCCGAGAAATCCGTGGTTTGTATCCTCCTTCCTAGGTTCATCCCCGCGCCTTCAACTGCGCTTCCAACTCAGCAATGCGCTGATGGAGCGGCGCGACGGCCTGTTCCACCTCCGCGGAGGTAAACCGCGGAGTGATATACTTCGGGCAATTCCAATCAAAGGACACGACTTCAATGAGCACCACTCGCTCGACGATGCCCCGGATTTCCGGCTCGGCGATTTGAGCGACCAGTTCCGGATGTTGGCGGGCATCCTCAACGCGAGCGCGGCCTAGAATCTTCAACCGCTCTCGACGAGGGTAATCCATCAAGAACAGCGCCACGCGATCATTCGCCGCCAAATTGCCGGTTGAGAGCATCTGCCGGTTGCCCTTGTAGTCGGCGAAGGCCAGTCGATTCGGTGTCACCACCTTGAGGAAGCCCGGCTGACCGCCACGATGCTGCATATATGGCCAGCCATTCTCGCTCACGGTCGCCATGTAGAACGAGTCGCGTGCCTCAATGAAAGTCCGCTCCTCCTCCGTGAGAGGGTCGGTCTCCGGTTGCGGGGGTAAACTCTGCGAACGTCCGAAGTAATGCTGCTGGGCAGCCAGCACTTTCGGCGTGAAGTAGGTTTCCAGATAGCGGCCAGCCATAGTTTTGGAGAAGGTATGTTGATGCTCAGCAGGGATAATCTTCAGGCCTGCCCACCGAAGCTGACATGATCGTCAGCATCGAGATAGTCCATGACCGTGTGGAGATCGGTACGCTTCGGGTTCAACCGTTTGACTTGGGCGGTGAACCACTCGAAATCCTCGGCATCTCCAATGGGCATCGTCTCCAGCCACGAAGACCAGGCGACGACTTCATACGGTGCGCGAGCCGGTCTTGCGTGGGCGTTCACCCAGAGCAACAGATCCCAATCGGTCGCACCTGTTTTGACCTGCTCAAGCAACGCCTCCTGGGCAATGCCAGCGAACCCAAACAGATATTGATCCATTGGGTTGCCATACTTGTACTCCCCGGCTTTTCCGAGAATCGAGGCGCGAGCTTTATCGAGTACGCGAGGCAACATGGCATAGCCGCCCAGGCGAACCCGTGGGCTGCGGGGCGGACGTTGAGTGAGATCGGGACCGGTGATGGTTGGCATAAAGAATCTTAGGTTGGGAGTGGGTTATCGAATGGGTCTGGCCGCGGCCACGATGGTACCATGGTCTTCACCCGAGGCAGGCATCAAGAAGGGTTTTCAAGATCATCCTGACCGCTCATTTGGCCGGAACCGGGCGCTCCCAGCGAAACTTCCGTTCTGCCTCGGTGATCGCCAAGTCATTGATACTCGCAAAGCGTCGCTGCATGAGTCCGCTCGGAGTAAACTCCCAGTTCTCGTTGCCGTAGGCGCGAAACCACTGGCCGGACTCGTCGTGAAACTCATATTCGAATCGCACCGCGATTCGACTGTCGGTGAATGCCCACAGCTCCTTGCGCAATCGGTAGTCGTGTTCGCGACTCCACTTTCGCCGCAGAAACTCCACCACTTGAGCCCGCCCATGCAGGAATTCAGAACGGTTTCGCCACTCGGTGTCTTCGGTGTAAGCGAGCGAGACCCGTTCCGGGTCGCGCGTGTTCCAGGCGTCTTCAGCCGCTTGGACTTTGAGCCGAGCCGTTTCGGCCGTGAACGGAGGAAAGGGAGGTCGCGAGTTCATATCCCATCCCAATGCAGTCTTCATGCCAACTCAGTCAAACACTCCACAAAGAAATGAACCATCCCTGGGGAAGGCAGCTGTAACCGCGGATTTCTTGGATGACTCGGATGGATAAGAACTAGTCACTCGCTTCGGTGACCAGAGCTGTGCAACCTCACGCGAAGGAACAGCGGTGTCGTGCCCTAAGCATTACCCACAAGTTGCTGGGACAACCGTTAGAATCCTGCCGGGATTCGAAGTGGGTGAGAAAGGTGGTGAAGTCGCGACCGGCTCGACGGCCTTATACCGGGCTTTCAGCCCTGGATGGCAAAATGGATGTTTACCTGGGGTTGTCACCCCAGGCTGGGATGGGACGCACCGTCGGTGCTTAAGCCCGAAGGGCCTTCGACCCACTACCAAACTCAGCATCGGCCATTGAGCCCAGATTCGCATGGGATTCACTAGTGGTGGCTGAGTCAGCGGGCCACAGGCCCAGCACCATTCCAGCCTGGGGTGACAACCCCAGGTTGCCTCACCCCACACACGCTGAGGGCTGAAAGCCCGCATCATCGCGGGGAGTGACGAGCTGAATTCGACCTGAATCCTACCGAGTTCTCAGCACACCCGACCCCGCGCGATCCCCTTGGGATAGAGACCAAAGCGATCCAGAACTTGTGGGTAATGCTTAAAGACCTCTACCGCTTTGTCTTTCCCAGCGGAGCAGGGATCCCCCCTGCGGGGGTGCCAAAAAGCTGAGAGAGGGCTACCACGTCCCCGGGCATCGCCAGTCCAAGCAGCCTCCAGTCGAAACACAACGAATTATCGTCATTTACGACTATTCGTTGTAGAGTTTGACGATTTATCGTAGTTTCCACCTATGAACATGGATGCCCTGCAGGACATCGTCTTGGCCATGGCGGAACAGCGCTCCGTGGCGAGTGTGCTGCAGTTGGTTGTCGAACAGATCGCCGACGTTCGGAGGAGAGAGGCCGAGCGGGATTCGGAGGGAGGTGCTGACGTCGCTCTCGTGCGCCTCTGGCTGGTTCGTCCGGGGGACATTTGCCACACGTGTCGGTTTCGTACGGAATGTCCGGACCAAACTCGATGCCTTCATCTGGCCGCCAGCGCCGGACGACCACACAGCTCCACGGAGGACTGGTCCCGCCTCGATGGCGATTTTCGCAGGTTCCCCATCGGCGTACGCAAGGTAGGCCACATCGCTGCGACGGGGCAGCCGGTTTTAGTCACCCAGATGGCCGAGAACACCCAGTGGGTGGTGCGTCCAGAATGGGTCCGCGCCGAAGGGATGCATACGTTCGCCGGACTACCACTGGTGTTTCGCGGTGAAACCCTCGGCGTTCTGGGACTCTTCAGTCGAACCCCCTTAGACACGCGAGATTTCGAGAAGCTGGGACGGTTTGCCAACCACGCCGCGGTCGCCATTGCCAATGCGCGTGCGTTCGAGGAGATCGAGCACCTCAAATCCCGACTGGAACAGGAGAACGGCTATCTGCGTCAGGAAGTGACCGAGGCCTTGGGGGTCAAGGACATGATCGGCAGCAGCCCGGGGCTGCGCAAGGTGATGGAGCAAATTCAGCTGGTGGCCGCTACGGACGCCGCGGTACTGATCACCGGAGAGAGCGGTACGGGCAAGGAGCTCGTGGCGCGCGCTATCCACGATGGGAGTTCGCGGCACGGACGCGCGCTCATCAAGGTAAATTGTGGTGCCATCCCGGAGGCGCTCTTCGAGAGCGAGTTTTTCGGCCACGTCCGCGGTTCCTTCACCGGTGCGATCAAGGACAAACCCGGCCGCTTCGAGTTGGCCGACGGAGGCACGCTATTCCTCGACGAGATCGGCGAAGTTCCGCTGTCCATGCAATCGAAACTCCTGCGGGTCCTTCAGGAGCAAGAGATCGAGCGTGTCGGAGATACCCGCACGCGAAAGCTCAACGTCCGGATTATTGCCGCCACCAATCGCGATCTGAAGAAGGAAGCCGAAGCAGGCCGTTTCCGCCAGGACCTATACTATCGCCTCAGCGTTTTCCCCATCGAGATCCCCTCCCTGCGTGAACGGCGCGAAGACATTGCCCCGATCGCGACACATTTTGTGAAACTCGCCGCTCGTCGCCTCAACCGGCCTTTGCCGCGGATCACTCCCGCGACACTGAATCAGCTGACAGCACAAGACTGGCCCGGGAATGTCCGCGAGCTCCAAAACGCGGTGGAGCGAGCCGTCATTCTGTCGCGCGGTGGACCCTTGGAATTCAATCTTAGCCCACCTACTCGCCTCCCCTCGAGCTCGAGTAGCGAGGTGGTGACCCCAGGTTCTCGCCCCCTGACACGCGAGGAATGGAAGCGCCAGGAAAGGGAGAACATCCGAGCCGCCTTGGAGCAAGCGCAGGGGAAAGTATTCGGCCCCGGCGGAGCGGCGGAACTGCTCGGCATGAAGCCGACGACCCTGAACTCGCGGATCAAAGCGCTCGGCCTGCGCCGCAACACCACCCCAGACAAGCTACCATACTGAGGGGATGGCCTTGGACCGAAGAACCACGATGGAGCTCAAGAAGCAAGAAGAGGCCGAGCCAAGAGAGACTATCGAACCGCAATGGACGCCAAGGACGCGATGTCCGATACCGAAGAAGGACAAAGTTGATGGAGGCCAATCCAAATGAGTTCAGAGTTCAGATCTCGGATCGGGTCCCACATTGCGTCCATTGCGTCCATTGCGGTTTAAGGTTCGGGGCCCTTTCTCCTCGGCGCTTCGTGAGCTTTGTGCCTTTGTGCGAGACGATTGGATCCGAACCCTGGCTCTGGAGAGTTTTACGTCTCGGTTGGCGAGAAGACCGGAATGACAAATCGCGCCTCGAAATCCAGTCCTCGCCGCTCACCCCGAATCACCAGATCCCAGAAAATGCTGCAGGGATCGCCTGCTCGAGTGGCCAGATTCGGAAGGTCCGGCAAGAGCCCCGAAAACTGAGCCCCGGTACCGTCGCTATCGAGACCCATGGAGCCCTCCACGCGATGAAGAGCGTAATACTCCGTGACCCACTCCTCATGCTGATTGTCACGCCTCCGTGAATAGGAACGCTCACCGAGACAGCGAAGTGTCAGGCTCAACTGCGAAAGCCCCGGCGGCAAATTCGAGATGCCCACGCTGAACTCGCGACCCAAGATCAGCGGATACGCACTCAGACCAATCTTCGGAGATCCGAATCGAAAATATTTCAGGATGCGGTATGAGAAGTTCCAAATGATCACAACGAAGAACAAATCGAAGAGACCAATAATGGACACGACGAAAAGGAACGGCCCGGTTTGAGAGCGCAGCCCCTGGGCCCCTTTCGCAAAAAGAGTGCCGTAGGTCAACGCGACCGCGAAGGCTGCGAGAATCAACACCCAAAGAATTTCGCCGAGCACCGCCTTACCATGTGCGTCTTTCAGAATGACCCCGCCGCCCGGAGCCTGGGGTTGCGCCAGGTCCGCCGGAGTATCCGGCCGAACATCGAAGACCAACTCGCAGTCCTTCCACTCCGGCGGGGCGGGCGGAATGGCCCCGAGTTCTCGGGCGATCCTAACCCACTTTGTTTGTGTGTTGTTGGAACGAGCCATGGCTTATTCAGCCGAGTTTGTTACCAAAACGAATCCACCGAAGTCGTCCACAATCGCAAACCTGGCGGTGGCCTCCGGTGGCATCGCTACGCGATGCTCCGTACTTCTAAAGGTTCCGGGGGTCCGTGACCCCCGGCTCATTTCTAGGACGCTGCCGGGTCGGATCCCAAGGCTTCGTTCCCTCGGTTCGTAATCGTAATCGTAATCGTAATCGATCCCCCATCCCCCTCCCAGCGGGGCCTACTCCGTTTTCCAGAGCGTCACCAGTCCATCCCCCCCCGCGCCCGCAATGGTCTTCCCATCAGGACTGAACGCCGCGTGCCATACCCGGCCCCCACCTGGCCAGCGCAGGGTGAGCATTTCGACACCTGCTCGCCAGTCCCAGACCTTCACCTGACCGTCGAAACCCGAGGAGACCAGCCGGTTTCCATCTGGATGAAAGCCCACCCCGGAGACCCCACCGGCATGCCCCGTCAGCTGGCGACGGACCCGACCCGCCGATGCAACGTCCCAGAGGCTGATGCTCCCGTCCCTGTCCCCGCTCGCAAGCCATTTCCCATCCGGACTGAAAGTCACGCACCGTTCAACCCGAACGGAGGCCTGCCAAAGTTCGCTCAAATCATCGGCGCTTCGGACGCTGATCTGCTCCTTCTGACCAAGGGCTATTAGACGTCCATCTCGAGAGACCGCCAAGCCATCGAGCACGCTCCCCAGTCCGCTGACCGACTTCAGCCGTGCGCCGGTAGTCCCATCGAGCATGGTCAACGTGTCCTTGCTGCTTGCTACGTAGACACGGCGACCGTCAGGACTAAAGGCGATCCAATAGGGCATCTCCGCAGGGGCGATGGATCCCTCCCAGACCACTTTCTGAGTGACTCGATCCCACAGTCGAACGACCTGATCTGAACCCGACGAAGCCACTCGGCCGTCGGGTCCTACAGCCACAGCGAAAGAGTGCTCACCGTGCTTCGCGGACGCGCCGGCTCGATGCCCGGTCGCTGCGTTCCAAACGTGAACCGACGAATGGATTCCGGCCCCTGCCACCCACCGACTATCGGGGCTGAAAGCCACCGTGCGAAGGGAATTAGGATACCCTTGGAGTTGGATCACTTCGGAGCTACCGGTTTGCCAGAGTCGAGTGGTTCGATCACGAGCAGACGACAGGATCCGGCCATCGGGCAACACACGCGCCCACAGAACCTCAGATTCATGGGCAAGGAAATGGCCGACCTCCAGGCGACGGCCCAGATCCCAGAGGTGAACCACTCCGTTGACGTCACCGACCACCAGCTGCTGGCTGTCGGCGCTGAACGCGAAGCTAGAAGCCTCGCCTCCCAAACTCAGATCGAGAGAGCCTCCGTCTTCCAAATCCCAAACGCGGTGGTCGCGCGCATATCCACCCGCGGTTCCGTTGGCGGCCGCAAGTTTCCGCCCATCAGGACTAAACCGCAGGAGCCCATAGTAGGGACCGCGCGTCCGCAACGTACGTCGCACGGTGCGAGTCTCAACGTCGAGCAACTGGATATCCAATTCTCTCGTACCCACGGCCAAGGTCTTGCCGTCCGGCGCGAACTCCAGCGCGAGCACCGCATGGTTCGCAGTATATGTTCCCAGCTCGCGGCGATTTCTCGCATCCCAGAGTCGGATCGTCGTCGCATCACTGGTGAACGCCAAGAGCTGACCGTTCTTCGACCAGGAGATGACGTGAGCCTCGGCCGGCGGTACCCCATCGACCCGCTTCTCGTGACCGATATCCCAGATCGCTAAAGTTTGGCCTGGACCCTCGACGAACGCCAGCCGATCTCCCTGAGGGGAGAGGATGCCCCAGCGCGCTTGGTGCCCGGGGGGGAATCGACGGCTGATCCGTTCCCCAGATGGGAGCCCCATCATCTGCAGCGAGCCGGCCTCCATGACGACCATCCAGGAACTGTCCGCGTTCACCGACCCCTCCGTGATCTCGATCCCTTCCAACACGAGCTTGGATTCCCAACGACTTATTTGATGCTGTAGGAAGTTCCATTCCCAATGGCGCATCTCCACCGGACAGAGGTCCAGCAGCTCGCGTTGCCGCGCTGATTGTCGTGCCTGCCAGGCCAGGCCGGCTCGGTTGACGTTCGACTCATAAAGCTGTCGTCGATACCCCTGATTGGCCCGATATTGAATCCAGATCACCGCGCTTACCCCGACGACCAAGGTCAGAGCCAGGGTGGCCGACACGACCAGAGTGGCTTTGTTCCGCTGGATCAGCTTCTGGAGAACATAGGCGCGGCTGGGCGCGCGAGCCACCACAGGTTCATGGTTCAGAAACCGTCGGACATCGGCGGCCAAGCCATTCGCCGTCTCGTAACGCCGCGCTCGATTCTTCTCCAAGCACTTCATCACGATCCAATCCAGATCGCCCCTCACCACGCTGATCTGCTCCTTCAAACGAAGGCAGCGACGAGTCTCGGCGGCCACTTCCTCGGGCGTGGGCATACTCAACCCCTGCGTCGCCTTCCGAGTCCTCGTTTTCGCAGTCGCCAGCTCTTGAGTCAGCCTCGTGCTGGGTCGGTGCGGATCCTTCTCCCGAATCATCCTCCGGAGCGCATCGATCCCCCCCTTCAGCATCTCCTTCGCATCAAACGGTGTTTGTCCCACCAGGAGCTCATAGAGAAGCACACCCAAGCTGTAGATATCGCTGCGCGTATCCACGTCCAGCCCGCTCATCTCCGCCTGCTCCGGACTGATATACGCCGGCGTTCCGATGAACTGCTGAAACTGCGTGAACACCGTCTTGTCCGTCAGCTCCCCCTGCGTCGCCTTGGCGATGCCGAAATCGATGACCTTCGGCACCGGCACCCCGTCGTGCAAGGTCACCAAAATGTTCGACGGTTTGATATCGCGATGGATGATCCCCTTCTGATGCGCATGCTGAATCGCCTGGCACACCTGAATGAACAGTTCCAACCGTTCTCGGGTGGGCAGCTGATGTTGATCGCAATACTCGGTGATCTTGACCCCGCGCACCAACTCCATCACGAAGTAGGGGCGGCCACTCGAAAGTTGGGAGTGAGGAGTGAAGAGTGAAGATGAGTCTTCATTAAGAGTGGAGCCGACCACGCCGCCGTCGTATATCTTGGCGATGTTCGGATGATCCATCATCGCCAGGGCCTGGCGTTCCGCTTCGAATCTGGCCACCACCTGGCGGCTATCCATGCCCAGCTTGATAATCTTGAGCGCGACGCGCCGTTTGACCGGCTCGCGTTGCTCCGCCATCCAGACTTCACCAAAGCCGCCCTCCCCGATCTTCTCCAGCAGCTTGTAGCGACCCACCCTCACGGCCGTCCGTTCGCTGGGCAGACCCGAAGCGTCGGCCTTCGCCGCTCGCTCCGGTTCCCTGGTGAGAAAGCCGGCGGCCTCGAAATGTCCTTGGAGCAGCGCTTCCAGCCGCGCGCGGAGATCCGGATTGTCCTGACAGGCCCCGTCGAGAAAGGCCGCGCGGGCAGAGGCAGAACTCAGCTCCAACGCCGCCGCAAACAGCTCGTCCTCTGAAGACTTAGAAGTCTCGTTCATCGAAGTGATAGGGATCGCGGGCTGAAGCCTACCCAGCAGCCACCAAAGGCGCAACCAGAAGACTCTTCGGTTAGCGTGTTCGAACTCGATAGAAGCGGATGCCCGGCCGAACGGGAAAACTCACTGGGTTGAGGGTTCCTGTCGGGGACACCTGCCAATCGGGAGGCGAGAGAGTCTCAGCAAACTCCAGCAACGACCCAGCAGCCACGGGAGACCATCGCAGTGTCAGGGTGTCTTGAGTCCACTCAATGGCTAATCGCGGAGCGCCCGGCTCCTGGATTACCAGCGCATCCCCGATGAATCCGCCGACTAGGGTGAATCCGTCCGCCTCGCCCCATTCTCGGTCAAAACTACCTAGGGCACTCGTGATGCTGAACTCGCCAGCAGTCCCGCTCCCGCCCCCATTTCCGAAGCCCGACCATTCCAGTAGGTACGACTGGCCGAAGCCTTCACCCAACAACAACGTGTACGCCAGAAATGAACCACCGCACGCTCGTAGGGCTTGGGAGCTTTTGCCCCAGACCTTGGGATGATTGTCCAGTGCTTTCATGACAAGGGGTTCTTAGTTCGCCTGAGATCTGCTCATAGCCACCTCGCGCCTCTCTCCGTCCTTCCAGGCCTTTCGGGTGAGAACCACTCCATTACTGATCGTCACGAGTGCCTTGGGCGAGCCGCTGCGGTAATAGGAACGCAATTGCCCATCCGGAGCATCCTTTTTCATCGGAATCATCTCAGCCAGAACACCATTCTCATGCCAACGCCTAAAAGTACCCTCAAGCTTCCCTTCCACGATCGTTGCCTCAGAGAGAATGCATCCGTTAGGATGCCATTTCGTGCGCACGCCATGAGACACGCCCTCCCTAAAGAATTCACGCACGACGAGTTGGGCATTGGTAGCCCAACCTTCGGACATCCCATGCAGCTTTCCCGCCACCACCCGCGAACGCGATTTCATGGTTCCGTCCGGATAGTGATCCGTGACAAACCCGGAGAACGGGTCCGCCGCCCCCTCCTGATACAGCCGGCCCTCTCGCAGCGCCAGCTGTGACAGCTCGGCCTGGGTCAAGGTGGCAGGATGGGGATTAGAGAACCGATCCGTCCAGACCACGAGCACCGCCAACACCATCAAACAACAGGACACCGCCAACCAGACGGCTAACCTCCTGGGACGGGCACCCATCAGAACGACAGCACGAGGCGCTTTCATAATCGTCCTATTGGGCCATCAGTTTGAAAAACTTCATCACTTGGGCCTCGCCAGGAGGCTTCACTTTCACCCGCACGAGCCGGACATCCTCTGAGCGGTAGGTGGAGAGTTCTGGGGAGCTGGGGCCATTGGCCGGGATGGTGAAAGCCAAAACGGTCCAATTTGAAAAATCCGGTGAGCTCAGGATGCTGTAACTCCGGCCTCGAACAGCCACGAATTCCAAGAGCGGCTCGTCTCCGCCTGCGGCGATGGCTTTGAGTGCGAGTCCGTTCTTGCTGTCGAATGCGTAAGTACCCGCCAGATACTCCTGCAGGTTGCTCAGACCGTCACCGTCCAGATCATCCGTGGGGCGAACATCCATCAGAGTGCGTCCACCTCCGGATTTGACGATAAGCGACCGCTCCCAAGTGTCTGGCAATCCATCGCCGTCGGAATCCTCTCCCAAGGTCAGATCCAGCCGAGTCTCCTCCCCCGGCAGGCCCAGTTTTGAATAGTCCCCACGCATCTCGATGGGCAGATAAGTGACGCGGCCGATGCGAACTTTCACCTTGAATGGGACGGTCGGACGAAGCGCAGTCGGCTTGTAAAGATCCGCCGTGAGGCCGGCATCCATTCTCACGGGAAGGCGGAAGTTCACCCCGGGCTCCTTAGCGCCAATCTCCCCCCTCACCAGCACTCCCGAGGTCGCTTCCAGGATGACCTCCCCTCCGACAGTGTTGAGTGGAGTTCCGAATTCATCTCGCACCAAACCAAACAGCACGTGATGCGGAGCGGGAGGATAGGCAGTTAGGGCGCACACACTCGCAAGAAGCCACCCCACCATCGCCAGTTGTTTCCGGATTGTTGAGTCAATTTGCATAAGGACGGTCTCCGATGGCTAAACCTCAATTTCCCGAGTAAGAATACGTGTGGAAGAACAGCTTCACATCCTTCAACGATTGCGTGAGTCGATCCAGTCCTTCATTCGGGTCCTGTAGGAGTGTTCGACCCGGAATCACCAGCTTCCACTTGCTGTTCCAGGCGGAGCGTCCGATCAAGCGGCTGTTCGTATATTGCGAGCGGCCCAACTGGCCCGCACCGGTGTAGACCAGAACCGACCCGAAGAGATTCGCCGAGGACACCGGACGGAAGGCCTGATGCTTGCGCACGTCGAACAGCGGTTCGGTCAGCGAGTCGCTGGAGGTCCAGAACGACTTCGTGGAGAAGTCCGAAGCCCCTATGTTGAACGGCAATGGAATGCTCACATCGTTGATGCTCCAGGTGCGCACCACGCTGACGTCGCCTAGCGGCGGACTGCGCATGGAATCGACGCCTACCGGAATGAGATAGACGTACGGTGTGGCGGACAGAGCCGTCGGATCCAGGAGGGAGAGGGACGGATCGGCGGGAGAGGAGGCCCCGGCGGCGGAAACAGCATTCCCGTTCGCGGAGGGGTCATCCATTCCTTGGTAGCCTTCCAGCGCGACCCCCATGGCGAAGATTTTGGTCGCAAAGGAGCTCGGACTAAACGCGTGATCTCTGGGAGAGAGGGGCTTCCCGAACAGATTCACGCCATCGGCGATAGTGGTGCTGAATTCAAGGACTATGCCAGGAACTGGCAGCCCATCCCGGGAGCCGATCTGCATGCATTGACGCCGCACATCCTCGTCATCCAGCAGATTGGCCCGACGGGCTCGCAGGAGCACGTCCTTCCAGCTATCCTGGCCCTCCGTTCCGGAATCGATGCGGAAATGCTCCCGACGAAGCGAAGCCGTGGTGCCGTAAGCGTCCGGATTATTGAAGCCCAGCCGCCCCCTGAGCACCTGCCAGTCCGCGTGCATCTCGGCCATCGCGCTGGAGAGCCCAGGATCCCCGGTGTTGCTGCCGGCGAACACTGGCGCGCCATCCTTCATCGCCCCCAAGGCGCGGGATCGAACGATGCGCTGGATGAACTCCTTGCCCTGCTGGGTATGGAGCAGGCCCGTCTCATAATCGAAGGCCTGGGCGGCCATGAATGAGTAGCGAGAGGCAAGGTCGAACATCGTCTTGTATCGTTCGAGCTTCTCATTCCGGAAGATTCGGAATGCAGCATCACGCACCCGGAATCCTTGAATGACCGCCGCGGTGCGCTTCCTGACCGATTCCCGCTCGGTGAGAATGCGAAGGCCTTCAGCCTCGAGGGAGCGAATGCGCCGCTCGGCGTCGTCGAACTCTCGCAAACGCAAGTTGATCGTGTCCAGAGCGGCTTGGATCTGTTCCATCTGCAGAAACAGCTGGTAGGCGGCATCCTTAGTGCCTTGGTCCACTTGCAGCTCGAGAATCTGTTTCGTCGCCTTGTAGGTGTCGTCCCGGCGCTCGATGATCCCGCCCTGCAGTCCGCCGAACGCCAGAAGACCTGCGCTCCAGGCCGTCAACTTGGCGACCTGGGCAAGAACGTAGGGCGTCATGATCGCGAACTTTCCCCAATCACCACCATTGTCCACTCCAACGATCCCCATGACTGACGTTGCATCACCAAGCAAATCCTTCGCCTCCTGCGCCACATTGGCAGCGTAGTCCATGCTCTGATTGACAAACTCATAGACTGTCTGCAAATCGGCGATGGTTTTGTCGCGGTCCACGTTGTCCTTTTCCTTGTCCAGCACGGCAAGGCTGGTGGCCGTCTGGGATTCAAAGAGGCGGATAGCCTTGTCTAAGTCGGCTTTGCCTCCGTAGTTGTCATAAAGCACCTGCTTCAGACGGGCACGCGCGTGAATCATGTCCGAGATGGCTTGCTGCATCTTGCCCGGAGCGAGACGACGGCCATTCCAAGCGTCCGGTTTGCGGAACGGGCCCAGGTCGCTCAGGACGTGCTTGATGTAGAGGTTCGTGGTGTAGTTCGCAGAATCATCCGATTTCACGAGAAAGTTGAAATCCTTGAGCAGCTGGTTCCGAACGGTGAAGTCCTCCGGAAAGTTCTGGATGTCGATGAGGTATTCCCGGGTCTCAGTATGGTTCCAGAGTTCAGGAAACTGAATCTCCGGAAAATCCACATAGCTGTAGTGCACCAGATCAGGACCGGTATAGCCCTGCTTGTAGAGTCTGCCCGCACCGATGTCATCCGCGTAGGGTGTTCCGTAAATCTCGATCAGAGAGTTTTCGTAGGCTAGCTCCTGGCGAGCCACCGTGGCCTGCAGGTCCGCCAGCGAGTCCTGTTCCGACCGTAATAGCCGCGTCACGTCCTTGGCATCGTCGAACGCCGAGATCGCATTGTTGAGCGTAAGCCGAGCTCGGTCGTAAACCTGCTCAAAATGCGTGGTCCCTCCGGCCGCCCCGATCGAAGTCGGGCTCAGATCGAAGGGCACGCTTGACTCCGGCATCCCAAGCGGGCTCATGCCAGCCTCGGCATTGTCGAGCGCCGTCTGCAACCCAGCTGCGAGCGAAGCTAACTCTGTCAGTTCGAGCACCGTGGTTCGGTCCACCTTCTGAATCCCTTCATGGTCGGGATCGGGATCCACATCGGGAAGGGTCGAATTGCCCACGATCCAATGGAGGTACGTCCCCTGGCCAGTGCGGAAAGCCCAGTGATCCATTCCCCAGGAACGAGCCGTCGGTTCTGGCGGGTTGGAGCGACGCTCATTGGTTCGGATGGGATGGAAATGGTCCCATCCGTTGCCTGGCCCCGACTTATAGTCCTGACGCCACGTCAGGTCGAACACCTGTCGACCGGTTCTGGCCAGCGCGACCGCGGCGGCAGCAAATTTCCGCTCGTCCTGGTAGTCCACCGACACCGGCTTGCCAAGGACGGTGACGGCTTCAATACGTGGCACCCAGTCGAAATCATTGTCCATGAGCAGGGCGTAATACCCGGTGAGCGCGGTCAGATAATGGCCGTAGGCATCCCCGTGTCCCTGAGGGTACAACTTGCGCGCATCATCGGCGTTCACCACGCCATCGGCATTCTGGTCCAGGATATTGTAGTTGAGCGCGTAGACGACTTCTCCCGCGTCGATGCCGCGCGTGTAGTTCCAGACGAGACGATTGTAAACGGGGCGGAGCTCAACTCCGGGGAGCGGGAAGTCGTCTCGGCCACGCAGGAGGGCGAGTTCTTCATCCAACAAGGAAGCCTGTTGACCCTTGAAGGAGAAGAGAGCGGTCGCGATATCCCCGTAAGTGCGGTCCTTGGTTCCAATCCCGATGGTGGGATTGGCAGCATCGGCCCAAGCCTCATTGCCCAGGAGCATGTAAAGATCGTTGAGGTACCCCGCAGCCAGCAAGAGAGCATCGTTGGCCGGCCCATAGTTAATTCCTGAGTCGATGCTCAACATTTTCCCACGGTTCAGCACGGTTTCATAGATCTCGATCAGGCCTGCCTGGTTAAGGTTGTCGAGACTCAGGGCGACGTCTCCCTCCCAGCGCGGACCAGCCTGTGAGATGATGCTCACGTCCGTGTTCACCTGGTTGTTAAACAGGTCCGTCACCCGCTGATTGAACGGATTGATCCCCTTGAGAACCCGCTTGATCCAACCTTCCACCAGCATCGGCTCCGTCCATTGAGACCAACCCAGGTTAAAGGAGGCATGAGTAGGATCCTTCGTTTTGTAGCGCATGATGAGGTAGTTGTCTGAGAGCACCTGAACATCCGCCGAGCCGCCCATCACGGCGCGAACACCGTCTTCGTGCTTTCTTGAGTCCAACGCCAACCATTGATCGCCCGTGATGTCCTGCGCCTGGAAGGCATGCAGGCGGATGTTGAAGACCTGAGCGACGTCCGGATTCGCCGCCGAATACAGTTCGACGACGACGGTATGACGGCGAAGTGTCCCAAGCGGAGTTCCGCCCGCCAGGGCCGACGCACTGATGCGGTACAGCCGGGGCAGCGCTGTGCCGTCAAGGCTCTGGGGAATCGCGATGGCTGGAGAATCGCTGATTCCGGTGTTGGCCGTAACCGCCAGCTGTCCGTCGAAGTAGACCTTCGCGCCAAGTGAGCCCTCCAAGTCCAGGCTGACCAAGTACTGCGAATAGATCACATTGGCCGGAATGTCCACGGTTCGCCACAGCACGCTTTGGGGACGGCCCGACGCCACGCGCTCCGAAAGCTGCAGCACCTGGCTAGCCTCCAGGCTGACCGGCGGATCCTCCTCCAACTGAACGAACACATTGCGTGTGCCGCCAGATCCCGTAACGCGAGTCACGGTCCCGAACACCGTCGTGACTTCGGCCGTGCGAAGCGACAACTCGTTTCCGGCCACCAAACGGGTCGAGCCGCTCACCTCAAACTGAAGCTCGTCGAGCTCATTGTCCTTGGCAGTGAAAGGAATCCCCTGGACGACCGCCAGCGCTGGCGCATCCCCCGTGTTGGCATAGTCCTGGGAGCTGCGTTCAGGTCCAATGGCCAAACTGTCCGTAGGGGTCTCGCTGACGAGCGGAAATGGGATGTGAATCCAAGAATCAGGAGCCATTAGATTAGTCGCAACCTTTGCATACACCGGGGGGGGAAAGCCGTCCACCGGCGCCGCAATCCGCCACTCAAAAGCGTAGCGATCAATCTCTCCGGCAAGATCCACCACCTGCGCGGCTGTCACGCTTTCACTCAGGGGATTGGCGGACTCCACCACATTAACCTCCCCGGGATACAGAGTATCGACCACCCGGAGAACTTGAACGCTGACCGGCTCCTCCTGAGGGGTTCTCTCAGGGTTGAGGCCATTGCCAAAAAGGAGGCTTACATAGCCCACTCCAGCCCCGACGGCCGTCAGGGCGTAGGAATCCACCGCGATGTCATCATCTGTGATCTGAGCCATGGCAGTAGCCGATATCGATCGGAGTTTCTCAGGCTTGAAGGTTCCCGGCTTGGCATCATTGTGAACGAACTTCTCCAAGTCAAAGCTCACGCGGTCCACGGCTGTCCTCCAGGCATCCTCTCTCGGGTCGCCCTGGAGGCAGAGCTGCTGGATAGCATCCAGATCCTGGCGGCCCATAACGTTGAGGAAGAGATAGCGCTCGCCCAAAGGTGCATCGACGAACTCCCCTTCAAAAACAAGCGCGCCGTTTCCCTCCTCGTTCGGATCGAAATAGAACCGTTTCACCAAATGCGGCGGAAGATTGGGGAAGTAGGTTTTTCCCCGCGACGACTGAGTCCGAATCGACTCGGGAATTCCAGTCAGGCCCGACGTGGCGTCCGGCTCCGAAAGCTTGTGGATCTTTCGTCGGGTGGGATCGTGAAGAATGGCGGATATCTTTTGCGCATCATTCGCCGCCACCTGAGATTGCTGATAGAGGATCTCGGCGCTTCGCTGCCCCCGCACCGCCGGAAGTCCTCGTTTCGGCAAGGTGAGAGTCTCCGCCATCTGGAGCACTGGCGTATCGGTGGGCCATACCGGGGTATAGACAATGCCCAGGGGGTTTCCGCCCCCCAAGTCGACGGGCACGCCGGTGACCGCGCCGCCCGAATACTGTTGGCTCGCGGTGTCAAAGGGGCGGAGATAAGGAGTGATGGTTCCTACCGCGGGCTGAGGGTTCTCTCCCGGAAAGAAGAATCCTGGCAAGGTCTTGTAATAATACTTCATCACCATCTCAGGTGATCCTCCGGTGGCGAGATGCGGTCCGCGGTAAATCCACACGTTGTTCTTTCGATCCTTGAAGGTGAATTGGGGATAGTAGTCGGGAAAGTTCTTCGGCGTGCGCTCGGTGATCACCACCCAGCCATTGAGCTGACTGGCAGCTTGCGTTTCACTCAGGCGGACGAGCTTTCCACTCCGAGCTGCGCTCGGGATAGTGGGGATCGCGAATTCCACTTCCACAAAGGTGGGCGTGATCGATTTGATCGTCCCCCGCCAGCTTTGCCCGGTGTTCGGAGACACCACGGCGATGAGGTCGTTGAGGGCTAGGGAGGACAAGTCGGCTCCATATCGCCAGCGCGATGAGCCCGCCGGCGCTCCCGTGGCGGATCCCACTGAGGTGATCACCCTCGGCTGATCCTTCGTCACGAAACCGTTGATCTTCGTCAGAGTGGCGCCGGTTGGCACGAATCCCAACGCCTGAGACCCGTCGGTGCTCTCCAACCAAATCGTGCTGTTCGTGCCGAACCCGTGGATCAGGTCGGTGGTCAGGCTCCAAAGCTCGGTCGCCACTCCGTTGGCCGCGGTCTTTGTCCCCGCGGTGATCTTCCAAGGCCCCACCTCTTGGTTGAAACTCTTGGGAGGGAGCCCCGGTGTCTCAGCTGGCACCAAGGGCTTCGCCATCAGGGGCAGCGGCATGGGCGGCTGGAGGATCTGGCCAGCCGGCACCAGGTAGCGGAACACAAGGCCCAGGTCGGGGCGCTCCCGAACTACCTTGAAGGCTCGGAGAGCGGGACGCCCATCGGATTCGGTGTAGTCGAGCAACACGAAGGGATGCGAGGTGTAAATCCCACCGGCGGCATTGGTTCGGTTCAGATCGTCGCGCAGAGCCCAGGCCTGTCCTCCCTGCATCAAGGCATGCTCTTCATTCGGATTGTAGCCTGGAAGCATCGGGTCGTTCTGCACATAGATGCTGCCCTTGGCTTGCAGGCTGGCAAGAGGGCCGCTGCCCTTGTTGCTCGCGAGGACGATTTCGGTGGCATCACCGGGCCACACGATCGTCCGCCGATCGAACACCGCAGGCCAGAAGATCGGCTTGAATCCTTTGCTCTCATCCACCGCCTGCTTCCGAAACCACCAAACTTCCAGCGTATTCCTCGCGGGAATGGCGTTGACGGGAATGATCGCTCCCTGACTGGCCAGGGTAAACCCATTCACCAAAGGATCCACATACGCTCCGGGGTGAAAAGAATCACCTCTCTCCACCTTGATATACCCAGCCAGCTCCTCAACCTCGTTCGCCGGAGGATGAAGTCGCTCCCCGACCACCGCGTTGAGGTTCGTAACGACACGCGGCCCACCGCCTCCCATCTGCCCACCGCCGACGGTGTCAGTGGCTCCGAGAGGGAGATCGAGGTTATTGTTCCACACCAAAGTTTTGGAGTTTGTGTTCCAATTATCCAGATTGACCGCCACGGACGCGGCCAACTGATTGGAGAGAACACTGTCGTCAAGCCAGGAAAACACGCGTTCAAAGCGGACCGTGTCGCCGGACGTGAAGCGCAAGAGCGATCGATGCGCAGGATGGGCGGGGGTCAGGAACGTGTAGAATTTGAAGCTCTCCGTCAGCTTGGCGCGCGGGATGTCGAGGGGATCCTGGAAGTCCAGGGATGGGCTGTTCGCCAAGGGCAGTTGCACGGCGGTCAGCTTGGCTTCTTCCTCCGTGGAAACCCGCGGACGGAGAAAAGCCGAATACTCGGAGACGCTGCTGGGCCAAACGTGATGGTAGCGGACAAGTCGAGATGGCCACCTGAGGCCCTCGATCCCTTCCTCCAGCCAGTGGAGGAGGTAGTCGTTGAGGTTGACGGTCTCACGATTTGCATAGAAACGAAAGCGGTCCGAGCCGCTGATGCTATGCTGATAGGCGAAACTCCCCGCGGCGCCCGCGGTCATCAAAGCCTGCGGCAGAAGCTCTGCGTCGTCAGGAGCGCCGCCGGGGTATGCGGTGAGCTCATTGCCCAACTCGATGGTCACATCGTGCCGGACCGGTTCCCGCAGGACATCCACGATCTCCACCCCCAGCGACTCGTAGGTCGTGTTGTCAGAACGGAGATCCCCGAGCAGCTCGAGGAATCCTCTCCCCTCGATGTTGTAAGCGCGTAGGGATTTCTGCCCGCCACTGGTGTCCAGGTAGAGCGTGCGCGTCTCGAGCGCTGCGCCATCAACAGCGCTGTTTCCCCCCAGTGGTTGATAGATGGCGCTGGATGGGACGGTCCTCGGAAACAGGTCGGTTTCTGCCACAACCACGCCGCTAATGCGAGAGGGAGGAATGGAAACGGGAACTCCGGTCGACCGGAACACTCCCTCGGTCCAGTAGATTTGCCGAGGAGGCTTTACAGGACTTCCGCTGACAATGTAGCTGTTCGTCCAAAGCGTGTAATAGAATCCGTTGGTGAGCAGGAACCCGACATTGCCAGCCGCTGCCGGCGCCACATTGTTCGGGGAGCTCTTCTTCCACACCACCGAGACCGGCCCGGGACGGACGGCATAGAGCTTCCGAGCGTGAGGGCTCCAGTAAAGTTTGTTGGTAGAATCGGATGGAATGATCGCCTCGCCGAGCCAATAGCTGGCCGCGGCATTGGCGGCTAGCGCCTTTCCAGCTTCATCGGTCGTCGGAGGGGTGACTTCCTGGCCAAAGAGAAACTCGACGCGCTCCCCATAAAAGGAGGCCCCCACCCTCGCTGCCAGCATGAGGACCGTCCCATCGGATGCCGCCGGAAGTCCGATATTGAGGGCGTTGGCGGCAAGGTTGCCCACCACCAGGCCCGCCGAGTTGGTCGGCGCCGCGACGGCTCCAAACCACGCGGCGTTGACGAACTGATTGGTGGTGGCGGGATCGATCGTGAGCTGGGCGGCTATCTGAGTGGTCAAGCTAGGGGCACGTCCATCGGACCCAATCGTGGCGTTCTGGTTGGTGGACAACGGCAGGCCCCGCAAGGAATGAGGATTATACACGGTGCGATCCTGTGGACTTTCCAATGGCGGCGCGAGCACCTGAACTTGGGCCAGAAGTCTCAGCGTCGCTACCTGCGCCTGCAGCAGAAGTACGGAGAGAAGGAGGGTTGAAGTTCTCATAGGATGTTACCTAGCGGCTGAATGAGGCGTGGTCTGATGAAGTCTCTTGAACCTGGGCTGAACGGTACCCTGGCCGAACTGGATAAACCCCAGGTCAGTTGTCATAAACGATCAGCCGACCGCTCACGGTACCGGGCATCGTGAACCAGATTTTGTAGCGATTTGCACCTGTGTTGACGGGACCATCCACTACTCCCCCATTGATTTCCTTGGGCCTGTAATTGGTGAGGTAGCAAAAGCCAGAGCTGATCTCATTCCGGTGCTTCGTGACTGCAACCCCCCACGTCAGATCGGAATAACCGTAGAGATCCCTATTCAACAGGTGGCCGTGCACAAAGACCTGTGTACCAAGCGCCTTTTCCGCGGAATTCCAGGAACGCTCGCTGGCGAAATGGAGCGTGGTTGATCGGATCACATCATTATCTGTTTCGTGGGCGAGATGGAACCACACACGGCAGCCGTCGTCGTCGTCCAGATAGGGCGTGAGATCCACCTCCACTCCATGCCAAGTGGTTGTATCGGTACGATTCACCGAGTGATACGTTCTCGGGGCAGGGCCCAGGACCTCGGCCAAGTTGGTGGCGACCCCAGTCGCAGTCTTGGTCGTGATCTTGCTGACGTCCAAGGTGGGAATCCTGGCACTGTCCATGACACCCGAGCTGATCTTGCCGGCATCCAGGCTCCCGATCTTGCTGCTGTCCAGCGCCGGAATCTTGCTGTTATCCAACACTGGAATCTTCGTGTTATCCAGCAATGGAACTCGCGCCAAGTTGAGCGTACCGGCGGTGATCTTGGCGGCGTCCAGGGAGGAGATCTTGGAATTGTCCAGGACAGGGATTCGGGCAGGATCGAGGGTGCCTGAAGTCAGCTTGTTCGCATCCAGATTGGGAATAATGCCCACGCCGAGGACTCCGGAGATGTTTGCCGCAGTCAGGTTGGTGAGGCCTGAACCATTCCCCACCACGCGACCCGCTTGATTATCCAACAAGGGCTTGCCCTGGCCATCCGTCAGCTTCAAGGCGCTGGTGGCCAGATACGCATAAGGGGATGGGAGCAGGCGCAGGCGAGGTTTGATCTCCGCATTAATGTTGTTCCCCGAAACCGAAATCCCAACGTATCGATCGGAGGCGGTGGGGCTAGCAAAGACGTCCGGCAACTTGACCGTGGAGGGCACATTCGGAAGGGTCAGGCGGGTCCCTCGGCCCAGCAGCACATTGAAATTGCCCTTGTCCACCGTCACGATCTGCGTCTCGCCCCACAGGGCGTCCTCCCCAGTCGGCGAACCGTATACCTTGAACGTGATGGTGTAGTTCAGGGGATTGTTGGCTCCTAGAGGAACCCCATTGGCATCGGTCAAAAAGCCTTGATAGGTCATGAACTCTGGCGGTGCCGCCGTCTGTGCAGACGTGCCAGGGACCACCCCGCACAGCAGGAGAATCATCAGCAGGGACCATCGTGACCGGCTCAGCGCACCGGCCGACAGGCTCAGCGTGCGAAGCCATGGGAGGGAACATTGTATTTTCATAGTTTCGTAAAGTGAGATTGGAAAGAGTGTGATAGGGGCGTTCGGGGTTAGTCCTTGAAGAGCCGGGAGCTGCTGATTCGATTCAACAGAAACGATCCGCTCACCGGATAGGTGCGCGAGTTCGTCGTGACATTCCCTCCGCCACGGTCCACCAATCGCCCCAGCAGGGTGACCGTCTCGGAATAGTTGCCGACGAGCCGACTGGACCCTGCAGTGAGCGTTTCGAAATCATCCCCTGCAGCCGCGAACCCGAGCGCCAAGCGACGGTTCAGGGTGTACGACTCCTGACCCTGGGCCGACCGCTCCTTGAAGGTCGCATCCAAGTTGTCATGGTCGGGGTGATAGTTGTGGACGAATGGATTGTCCGCGTCGTCGAAATCCGAGGAAACCGGATCCGCCGTGGTCACGACGCTGTCGGGCAACATCTTTCCGTCACACCTCCACCCGCCGATGGCGCCGGAAGCCGGCAGATGGACGGCGCTGATGCGACGTGCGGTGGTCAGCCGCCCTGGGTCCAGCTGCTCCTGGCTGGTGGTCACGATCAGGTTGCTGGAGTTCTCGGCCTTGCCGTAGCCATGGTAGACCTGACGAAGCAGCCGGATGTTGGCACCATCGTCGTGAAGAATGAGACGGAGAGGAAACGGCCGGGCGACATCCTTCGAAGAAATTCGTCCGTCCTCCACATAGCGACCCTTGTTTGGCCCTCCCGAGATGAGGATCATTCCGGAATTGCTCTGCCACTGGTAGGTGACGCTCGGATCCAGTTGGGACACGATGCTGGCAAAGGCCGCAGCATTGGTGGCGCGTTTGTACTTCACCAAATCGGTATTCACTGCGTTGACGGTCGCCTGCCCGACCCAAAGCCCCTGTGTGGAGGCGACGATCGCGGAGACCGGCACGTCCACCTGGGAATGGTTCAGGGAATCGGTGAAACGCAGGATGCCAGCGTACAGGTCACCGGCGTTCCCAGTCATGGCGGAACGGTTAATACCTAGCACGACCTCGGTGGCCGAGCCTTCCCGGCCCTTCGGGCTCAGGGTCCACGACTGGGGTGTCAAGAGATTGGTGAAGGCATACTTCAACGTGGTCTGGTCACGCTCGCCTCGCACCAGCATAGGCATCAGGTCGGGCCGGATCGCCGTCTGTCCAGCCGGAGCACTCTCAGAGTTCAGCAGCTGGACGGTGACAACATTCGTCCGAGCCGTCACATTCCGCACGCGAATCCGCATTTGTCCGATCGAATCTCCAAACTCCACTCCCTTGCTCCCGGGGAGCTCCAGCTCAAAGGGGCCAAAGTAACGATTGAACGCGCCGTTGGCCCGAATCCACACCGCTTCACCTCGCACGAGCGTCTCGCTCGATGGATCAACCCGATAAGGATTGCTGTCCCCGAGCTCCCCGGTCGTGTAACGATAGATCTCTGCCTGCAACATGCCAGGCTGCTCCGATAGGAAGGCTTGATAGGTGGGTCCCTGACCCTGGATAACCGGGAGATCGAGGAAGTTTAGCCCGCTGCTCGTCCATTGATACTGAGGAGGCACAGGTTTGCCCTTGATGGCCCAGGTGGTGCTTGCCGCGTCATTGGCGAGTCGGACAAGATAGGCCGTATTGCCAACCAGTCGCTGGAGCTTTGAGGTCGCCGCTTGGGATCGTTTCCAGGTGATCCATTCGGTTCCCGAGTCCGAGGGAGTGGAAGGGGTGACAAGGAACTCAGCGGCGGAGGGAGTCACATTCCAAAGCCAAATCTCTTGGATGGGATTCGAAGCATCCCTCCCCACTAGATCCAGCAGGTTGGTGTGAGACAAGTCGACATGAAGATAGACGGCATTCCAGCCCGGTCTGAGCGGGAGATTCTGCGTGAGCCACTGGGCTTGACCCGCTAGAGCTGCGCCCAACCACACAACCAGGCAGCTCAGCCGGACAGGGAATGCGGAGCGCATCGTGCCCAAGAAGGCGTCACCACAGGCGGCACGAAGGATCGAGCGAAAGTTGATGGAATTTCTCGAGTTCATGGTTTCCGATAGAAGTAATAGGTGGGATCTGCGCTCAGTCGTTCGAGGGTCCCGACCGGCTGTGTTCCAGATCGGCCGCCAAAGACCAGGATCTCACGCCCAGTCCAGACGGCAGTGGCCTGGGTTCGCGCCAGCGGATCGCCTGCGCTCGTCAGCTGACGCCAGCGATGAGTCAACGGGTGATAGGCCCAGCCCGAAGCGAGCGGCCCGGAGGCATCCCCGCCGGCCACCAGAACCATTTCCGAACCGGTCCATGCAGCGGCATGGCCAATCCGACCGTCGGGGCCCCCGTCGCCAGGCAAGGATTCCCAGCTATCCGTCGCCAGGTCGTAAGACGCTCCCGCCTTAACGGGAGCGCCTTTCAGTTCTCCACCCCAGATCAGCATTTTCTTGCCAGTCCATAGCGCCGTATGTCCGGTGCGCGCCGCGGGTGAGCTCGCACCCCCCGGCAAGGGACGCCAGGTCGTTGGACGCCCCAGCGCATCGAAGCGCAATTCGGCTCCAGTTTGAAGAGCTCCAGTCGTTCCTTTGCCCCCCCAAATCAAAACCGAGGAGCCGGTCCAAACGGCGGTGGCGCCGCCACGCGCGGACGGAGCGCTGACCCCTCCGGGGAGCGAACTCCATTGCTGGCTAACCGGATCATACTGCCCACCATCGCCCAAATACCCCGAGGCGTTTCGACCTCCCCAGACGAGCATTCGCGTTCCCGTCCAAATTGCCAGATGGCCATCCCGTCCCGAAGGAGCATTCTCCACCGAGACCTTCGACCAGTGCTGATCTTCCGGCCGAAACACCCCGCCGGACTGCTCATAGCCGTCGCTTCCAAACCCACCCCACACGATCATGGACTGGCCGCCCCATACCGCGCTGTGACCCATGCGAGCAGTCGGAGCGTTCAACGGCGAAATCCGACGCCACACATCTTCGCCGGGACGATAGATCCCTCCAGACGCCAGGTAGGAGCCAAGGTCTTGAGTTCCCCCCCACACGATCATCGACTGCCCAGCCCAGACAGCGGAGTGACCTCGTCGTGGGGAGGGTGCTTCCTCGCCAGAACCCCTGGCCCAAGGTTGCGGTGAAAACTCAACGAAGGTCCGAAGCCCTTGAGCCTCCAAAGCTGGGTCGTTGGCAATCTCCGAGACCAGAACCAGCCCCGAGGGTAAGGGCGTACCTCCAGCGGATAGCTCTTCAAGCCGGGCTTGAATGGTGTCGATCTGCCCTCTCATGGCTGCCACTTGGTTGCTCAATTGAAGATTTTGGTCCTGCAAGGACTGAGGCAGCCGCTCAATCGCCAAGCGGCCAGTGGCGATTTTGGAGGCGTTGAGATTGGGGATTTGGGTCGGCCGAAGCGTACCGGTGATATTACTAGCGTCCAGCACCCCGGCTGCCAGTTTTGTTGAACTGATGGAACCATCAGGGACCTCGCTGGCCATCATGGCGTAGGCCACGGCGCCCAATCGCTGATCGGGCGTTACGGAGGCGAACGGCATCACTCCGTCACTGAACCAAACTCGAAGCAACATCGGGGAATTCGTAAACAGCCTCGCCGGAAATGCCGCCATGTTGGCGATCGTGGCATCTCCCAAAAAGACAGCGAAAGCGCCGCTTTTGACAGGCAACTCCACCGCTGCATCAGGCTGGCCGTCCCCATTGAAATCAGAAGCATTTTGCCAAAACACTTGAGCCGCGCCGGTGCTGATCAGGGCGAACTTAAACCGGCCGGCGCCTTCAAAACCAGTTCCACCCGTGAACACCCGTCCCTGATAGTGCAGCACCTGAGGCACCTCGGCTTGGAGACCCAGGGCAACAACCCAGGTAACCAGAACCCACGAGCAGATGGCTTGTAATTTGAGATACATTGGTTCCACCCATCACGTGCGTCGTTTCGTTTCGAAAGCGTCCAAATAAAATGAAACTATTTTCGATCCGTGGATTTCTGTGGGGAAGACGACCGATAGTGAACGCTCACGAAAGGAAACGAAGAGGGAGGGAAAAGGACCCGAATCCGATAGCCTCGCACGAAGGCACGAAGCTCCCCAAGGAGGGGATCGGATCGATGTAATCAGATGGCGTGGTCATAATGCAGCGTCCTTGGCTAGGTTGCCCGATCAACGCGCAGGTGCACGAGAGAGTTGCCGTGGCGTGAAGGAACAGCGGTGTCGTGCCACCGCGGTCCATAGGACGTCCTTCCCCCGGGTGACGTGCGAAGGGGGGTGGCTCTATGGAGCGCGGAGACATGTCGCCGCTTTCCTGCGCGTGGCGGCGTGGCTGGGGGGCTACTCTGAAAGGGCGCGCCGGAGGGGGAGCTGGCATGAAGGGAAAGCGGTGGCATGCGACGCGCAGTCCATAGCGCCGCATTCTCCTCCGCGCGTAATCATCCGAGTAAGGACGATTCTACAGGCGGCCAGGAACGGTTCCCCTCCTTCGTGAACTTCGTGCCTTAGTGCGAGGAATTCGGGCTGTCACGCTCACCGGAAGTTCGTTAGCTCCGCATGGAGCCAGGCGCGGGCGAAAGCCCAGTGTCGTCGAACTGTCGTTTCGGACAGATTGAGAGCCTGGCTGAT
Organism: Verrucomicrobiales bacterium; assembly: GCA_016793885.1. Lineage (NCBI taxonomy): Bacteria > Pseudomonadati > Verrucomicrobiota > Verrucomicrobiia > Verrucomicrobiales > Verrucomicrobiales bacterium. The sequence goes on along the minus strand of JAEUHE010000133.1, from coordinate 11,076 downwards.
CTCCTCGTGAGTCATGCCGGTGAAATACCGCAGCTTGACGATCTCGGCTTTCTCCGGCCATTCCTTGCCCAGCTTCTCGAGGGCTTCGTCCATGGCTAAGACCGTCTCATCCTTGTCCTGAGTGGCCACTTGAACATCCGTCAGGTCCACTCTCTCCAACTCTCCCCCATGACGGATGCGGTGCTTTTGCCGAGCCCGGTCCACTAGAATCCGTCGCATAGCTTCGGCTGCGGCAGCAAAAAAGTGATTGCGGCCGCTCCACACCCCTTGATCCTCGGAACCAACCAAACGCAACCAGGCTTCATGAACCAGCGCCGTGGCCTGCAAGGTTTGCCCTGGGGTTTCCCGAGCCATCTTGGCGGCGGCTAGTCGGCGCAACTCGCCATACACCAAGGGCAGCAGCTCTTCGCCCGCCTGAGAATTCCCAGCATCAATAGCCTTTAAAAGCTGAGTAATGTCGGACATGCCATCACCTTCTCTCGCGGAACACGGCTCTGGGCCGACCCAGAGCCACCCCGTGTAACCAAATGGGAAATATTCCCGCTCGGTGTTACTTGGCAACTTTACCGGTCAGTCCGACCTTGTTCAGAGCGGCCACCACTTCTTTCGGATTGAAAGCGCCAGTCACTTCGAACGATTCGGCACCCTTGGTCGCCGTATTGGCTTTGACGCCGCTCACCTTGGAGATCGCGTCATTAACCGCCGTGACACACTTGCCGCAGCACAGGTGCACGCCGGTCAATTTCAACGTTTGAACGTTCGCCTTCTTGGCGCCGCTCTTGGCCTTTACCTTGATTTCAGAGTCGCTGGAGGTGCCGAAATACCCGGCAGCGACGAGCGCCTCGACCGCTTTCTGGACCGTGGCGGCATCGGCCGCCTGGATGGTCACGGTACCCGCGTCCTTGTCCGTGGCGGAGGTAGCGCCAGTGACGCTCGCGACGGCCTTATCGGCGCCTTTCACGCAGCTACCACAGCAAAGATGGACTCCGGAGAGTTTAACGCTGGTCTCGGCGAAGGCGCTGAAAGCAACAACGGTGAGAAGGACAGTCGCGAAGGTGAGGGATTTAATCATAGATCTAGGCATGGTTGTCGCAAACGCAGCAAGAAACGGCAAGCTTCAAGAAACGAGGAATTGCCCACGGAACACGCGGATCACACGGAGAAAACCCGAAGGGTAGGATATGACTTGGTAGTTTTTGATTTCGGTCTTGGTCCGTGTGATCCGCATGATCCGTGGGCCAAAAGTCCCCTCCCCAGCTCATCACTCAAGTCAAAATCGGCTTCACCACGTGCCCGTGAACATCCGTCAGACGGAAATAGCGGCCCTGATACTTATAGGTCAGCTTCTCATGCTCCACGCCGAGCAGATGCATCATTGTCGCATGGAGATCGTGCACGTGAACGGGATTCTCGACGATGTTGTAGCCGTAATCATCGGTGGTCCCGTAGCTGGTGCCGCCCTTCACCCCGCCGCCGGCCATCCAGATGCTGAAGCAGCGCGGATGATGGTCGCGCCCATAGTTATTCCCCGACATTTTCCCCTGACAGTACGCGGTGCGCCCAAATTCCCCGCCCCAAACAACCAAGGTGTCGTCCAGCAATCCGCGTCGCTTCAGATCAACCACCAGCGCCGCGGACGCTTGGTCGGTCTGCCGACATTGCTTGGTGATTCCGCCCACCACGTCGCCATGCTGATCCCATCCCTGATGGAACAACTGCACGAATCGCACATCGCGCTCGATCAGCCGACGGGCCAGCAAGCAGTTCGCCGCATAGGTGCCGGGCGTTTTGCTATCCGGACCATACATGGCGAAAGTCGCCTCCGATTCCTGAGAAAAATCCGCCGCCTCCGGCACGCTGACCTGCATTCGAAACGCCATCTCGGCCTGCGCCACCCGCGCTTCGATCTCCGGATCCAGCTGCTGCCCCGCCTGATACCCATTCAACTGCCCGAGGGTGTCCAGCATGCGACGTCGTGTGTCGGTGGAAACGCCTTCCGGATTGGTGAGATACAGCACGGGCTCCTTGCCGGCCCGGAACTGCACCCCTTGATGCTCGCTGGGCAGGAAGCCGGCGCCCCAGAGCCGCGAGTAGAGCGGCTGGTCGCGCACGGCATTCTTGGACACCAAGACGATGAACGCGGGCAGGTTCTCGTTGAGACTGCCCAGTCCGTACGAAGCCCAAGCACCCATGGACGGACGTCCCGGGATCTGGCTGCCTGAACAAAAGAACGTGATGGCCGGATCGTGGTTAATCGCCTCGGTATGCAGGGTGCGAATCAAACAGATGTCATCGGAAATCTGCTGGGTGTACGGAAGCAAGTCCGAGATCTCCAAGCCTGAACGCCCATGCCGGGAGAATTCCGTGAACGAACCAGCCATCGGCAGGAAACTCTGATTCCCACTCATGGTCGAAAGCCGCTGATTGCCGATCACTTCCTTGGGCAATGGCTTCCCGTGCCCCGCTCGTAACACCGGCTTGAAATCGAAGGTTTCGAGATGCGAGGGGCCGCCCGATTGAAAAAGATAGATGACCCGCTTGGCCTTCGGCGCGACATGTGGCGAGCTGAGCACCCCGGGACTGGTGGCCAACACGCGATTCTCCGAGAGCTTCGCCATGGCCAGGGCGCCGAGACCCAGGCCGCTCCGGGCGAAAAAGTGGCGCCTGGTCTGTCGCAGCATGAAGTCAGGAGGCAGGAAGGGTGTGCTCATAATGTACTATCGATTGGTGAGAGCAGCATCGCTCACGAGCAGGGTGGAACAGACGACGGTCATCGAAGCAAAACCCGGATCCTCCTGGCCGCAAACCGCCTTCGCCCCCGGCAGATCCGTGGCATAGGTCGCTAATTGTTGCTCATACAGGGCTAGCAAGGACTTCATCTCGGGGGCCGCCGGCGGCCGCGATGTCAGCAGGAGGAAGGCTCGCTCCAACTGCTGCTTCGGACCGCCCGGTTGTTCGCGCCTGACCCGACGGGCCAGCTCGCGAGCGCACTCGAAATAGGCCTTGTCATTGAGAAACAGCAAAGGCTGCAAGGGGGTGTTGGTCGTCAGCCGACGCGGCTGGCAAGTCTCGCGACTGCCACCGTCCAGGGTGGTCATGCTCGGTGGCGGGGCGGTTCGCTTTCGGAACGTGTAGAGACTCCGACGATAAAGCCCGGCGCCAGTATCCGGCGTGTAGTCTCCACCAGAGGCCCCGGCCTCTGACCAGAGGCCCGGTGGCTGCCAGGGCTTGGCACTGGGCCCGCCCATCCGATCGACCAGCAATCCCGAGGCGAACAGCGCCTGATCCCGAATCGCCTCCCCCGACAACCGATAAGAGGGACCTCGCGACAGAAACCGATTGCCGGGATCTCGCTCTTTTTTCTCCGGCGTAGACGCGGACGACTGACGAAACGTGGCGCTCATCATGATTTGCTTCAGAAGCCGCTTCGTATCCCAACCGGTGTGGCTGAACTCGTAGGCCAAGCTATCCAGCAACTCGGGATGCGACGGCGGATCGCCCTGCGTCCCAAAGTTCTCCTGTGTCAACACAATGCCCGTCCCAAAGCACTGCATCCACAGGCGATTAACCGCCACTCGCGCTACCAATGGATTTTTCGGGTCGGTCATCCACCGCGCCAGCCCCAACCGGTTCCGTCCACCCTCGGCCCGGAACGGCATGATGTCCGACGGAGCCGCCGCCAACACCGGCCGCTTCAAGTCGGGCGACGCATAGTCGCCCCGTTGTAGAACGTGGAACTGCTTCGGATTCGGCGACTCCTTCATCGTCATGATCAGCGGCATGCGATGCAGATACTCATCCTCCAAATGCTTGAGGGCCGCGCTGACCTGTCGTCGCGCCGCGGCGCAGGGTTCATCGACGCGATTCAAGAAGTGCTCGCGCAGCAGCGCCTGCGCGACCCGATCACCCGTCCTGGCTTGCGCCAAGGTTTCCGCAAAAGCCGGGGCGTGTAGATGAGCTACCTCCAGCGCTGAAAGCGGCTGACGGAAGATCCTGATCTCGTCCATGAGTCCGCCCGCGAACCCGCGATCATCCCGCGGCCGGGCTCCCACTCGCATCATCTCCGTAAAGATGCTCTTGTCCAAGTGGTCGTGCAAAACCACGGTCGACGCCGCTTTCCCATCGCGATAGATCTTAAGGCCGGCGGCCCGTGAAGTGCCATCATACGTGACCGTGACATCCACCCATTGCTGGATCGGAAAATCGTCGGTCATCTCCACCGAAGCCGCGCAGCCAGGCCAGAGGTGGATGCAACTCCACCGGAGCTTGCCGTTCTCGAGCAGCAGCTCGAATCCGGAGGCATCCGAGGCGCACGCATACATGGCTGGCCCCGTATGCAGCAACACCGCACGGTCCTTCTTTTCCGGGCAGAAGAGCCGGACTGATATGCTCAGCGAATCGTGACGGGTGATGCCTTTGACCCCGTTCAACTGCAACACCGTATCGCCATCGAACTTCATGGCACCTTGGACGACACCCGGCACGGGTGCCAAAACCCCGGCCGACATCGTGGCGGAAGCAGCACCCGCCACCACATTGGTCAGTTTTCCCTCGACGATGGCATCGAGGGGAAAGTGATCCGAAGGGGCGGGCAAGCTTAGCTCCGCGGCCGAAGTCAGCCAGGCCGCAAAGGCCTCCGCACGCTCCGTACGGATGGCCGCAGCCTTGGCCCTCGCCGCCTTCAGGGCCGCTTCACGCTTCTTGGCCTCCGCCGCTTGTCCCGGTTCCAAAAGGCGCATGGAAGGCTCGGCGGCCGTGGTGTTGATCCCATACGGATACAGACCGCACTCATCGATCTGTCCGAACATCGCACACAGGCTGTAGTAATCGGCCTGGGGCAGCGGGTCATATTTATGATCATGACACTTGGAACATTCGAGGGTCAGCCCGAGAAAGGCGGTTCCCGCCGTGTGAACCCGATCCGAGATATACTCCTGGCGAAACTCTTGTTCGATGGAACCGCCCTCGTTGGTTTGGCGATGGAGCCGATTGAACATGGTGGCCAACTGCTGGTCCTGGGTGGCATCCGGGAGCAAATCGCCCGCGATTTGCCAGGTTAGGAATTGATCATAGGGCAGGTTGTCGTTGAAAGCCCGGATGACCCAATCCCGCCACGGCCACACAAAACCGTTGGGATCTCCCTGATAACCCATGGTGTCGGCGAAGCGCGCCACGTCCAACCAATCGGAAGCCATGCGCTCTCCGTAGCGGGGCGAGGCCAAAAGGGCATCCACTTGCTTTTCCCACGCTTGATCGGATCGATCCGCAGCAAAGGCCGCCAGTTGCTCGGCCGAAGGGGGGAGTCCGGTGAGGGCGAACGACGCCCGACGCAGCAAGGCACCCCGTTCAGCTTCCGGGTTGGGGGATAGATTCAGAGCCTCCAGCTTGGCCAGCACGAAACGATCGATCCCATTCTTAGGCCAGTCCTGGTTTTTGACCTGAGGAACCGCATGCCGCTCCGCCGCTCGGAATGCCCAGTGCTTGGAATAGGGCGCTCCCTCCACAATCCAACGCACGAGCGTCTCCTTCTCGCCGGTCGTCAGCGGACGATTGAGCTTGGAGGGAGGCATCTGGTCGTCCGGATCCGTTGTATGAATGCGCGAAACGAGCGCACTGGCGTTAGTATTTCCAGGAACGATCGCCCGCACACCGCTCTTCAGTGGCGCCGTCGCCCCTTCGAAGGTATCCAACCGCAATCCTGCCTCCCGCTTCTGGGAGTCAGGCCCGTGACAGGCATAGCACCGGTCAGACAGAATCGGACCTACATCGCGATTGAAGTCCAGCGGCCCGGACGCGGCATGGGCTGTGACGGCCAGACTTCCGAGAAGGAGGCCAGCCACTGCCCCTACGTCGATGGAATAGAAACGTCGATGCATGATCTCCCCTAAGGTCTAGCGTATCCACCCCACCGTGTCCACCCCGTACCCCCCTGGTTCAGACGGAGGTGATTCAACTTAAACCTGGGCGGGCTACAAGGGTAGGGAGAGACTCCGTCGAGCCCATGAACGCTAGGGTGGTGAAAGGATGGAAGGAGCCGCGGCGAGGAGCGCTGAAAAATGATCCAGATCGAAAGGCCCGCGTCGGGGCAGCGTTTCTTGTGTAGGAAAGCCTGAGGCATTTATGGGCTCAACAGAGTTTCGCCCTACCCCGCCGTGCGGACCGCGCGTGGCATGCCACCGTTCGCCTTCACACCCGAGCAAACCCTTTCGGTCGCCAACGGGACCGCGATCCGTTTGGCTTGTTCCGCTACGGCCGGTCGGATATGGTTTTGCTCAGGTGTGCGAAACCGAGAGTGGGGGTTGTGGTGAATTCTCCCTTTTGACGCACATGTCATGACGCCAGATGCGATGCTTTTAAACGACGTCCATTCACAGCTCAACCCGACGCGGGTGGCGCAGGTCGAACGGCCCACCAACTTGTCGGACTTGCGCGAGGCGGTCAGGCAGGCCAAACGTCGCGGCATGTCGCTGTCCATTGGCGGTGCCCGGCACGCCATGGGAGGACAGCAATTCGCCACCCACCAACTGCACGTGGACACGAGAGGTTTGAACCGCGTCTTGCAAACGGATGTCCAGCGCGGCTTGTTGCAAATCGAGGCGGGTGCTGACTGGCCCAGGATCATCTCCGCCGCTCACGAAATGGTGGCGCCTGATGGCCACAGATGGGCCATACGCCAGAAGCAAACGGGAGTGGATGAGGTGACGCTGGGTGGATCTATCTCGGCTAACGCCCATGGACGCGGTTTGTTAATGCAGCCGCTGGGAGCTGATATCGAAGACCTGACGCTGGTCGACGCCCATGGCGATCTGGTGGTCTGCAGCCGAAGCCAGAATGCCGAGTTGTTTTCGCTCGTGATTGGAGGATATGGCCTGTTCGGTTTGATCTACGCCGCCACCCTGAGGCTCGCGCCGCGACGACGGGTGCGTCGAGTCGTGGACATTCTCGATCTGGCCGATGCCATGAACGCGGTCTACCGACGCGTGAGAGAGGGTTGCCTCTATGGCGATTTCCAGTTCGTCATCGATCCCCACGATGCCAGTTTCCTACATCGCGGCGTGTTCGCGTGTTACGAGCCAATCGCCAGTCCAGATCTCGATCCAGTGGGGGCGGACAGCGCCGACTTACAGCCGGAAGCATGGTTACAGTTGCTCAAGCTAGCCCATGAGGACAAAGCCCAGGCTTTCCGACTCTATTCTCAGCACTATCTGAGTACCCATGGCTCCACCTACTGGTCGGACACCATGCAACTGGGAACTTACATCCCAAGCTATGCCGAGTTCCTGGAGAGTCTACGAGCGGCAGACGGGCCTCCTGGGCCGAAGGAGACACTGGTGATCGGCGAGCACTATGTGCCTCGCGATCAGATCGCCACGTTCATGGCCGAGGCCGCTCAGGTACTCAAGTCGCGAGGCGTTGAGGTGATCTATGGAACCATCCGCGCCATTCTGCGGGACGAGTCGAGCTTCCTAACGTGGGCCAAAGCCGACTATGCGTGCGTCATTTTTAACCTGCGAACACCTCATACTCCGGAGGGCAAGGCTCGAACCGCCGATGCCTTCCGCTCGTTGATCGACGCGGCTTTGAAACTCGGCGGGAGTTACTTCCTCACCTACCATAGATACGCCACCCGCGAGCAGGTCCTTCGCGCCTATCCGCAGTTCAAACTCTTCTTGGAACGCAAGCGGCACTTCGATCCGGAATGCCGCTTTACCAGTGACTGGTACCGCCACCACGTGGCGCTTATGGACGAGACCGCTCCGAGCGAAGCGTGATCCCTTCCAGGTCCGACCCGGCGGGCAGTCATGAGCCCCGCCGGATGCCAGTTACTTCTTCAGCTCGGGAGGAACCGGGGTGAACGATCGAAGTTCGATTCCGGCGGGAGTAAAGGCCCAGGTGTACACCGAGTGATGGAAATACTGAGCCACTTTGTCAAACGGCGGAAGCAACGAAAAGTCCACCCAGGACTTTAACGCGGAGCTGTCCTCATCCAGCCCCAAGCGACTGGCCAGCGGTGCTCCGGCGAGAAGATTCGCCAGCGTGCCCGACTCCTTTTTAAAGACCTCAAACTGGAGCCGCGCTGACTCCTTGAGGTTGGCGTAGCCAAAAGACCCGGTGCTGGTGCCACGCACTTTCTGCGCGTCCTCTGTCAATCCAGGGGCGGCACTCAGCGGCTTGGACTTCTGCTCGCTGCTGCGCAAGTACTCCTCCAGGATCCCATCCTCGTTGGCAATGACCAGATACCCGCCGCTGCTCACGAAGCTCAGGCTCTGCTTGCTTCCCGAAACGTTCAGACTGAAGACCTGGCGCCCCAGGAACTCCCGCTCCCGTTTGCCAGCCTGGGCAGGCATGAATGCAGTCAAAGTTTTCAAAGCCGCCATCAGCTGGTCGGCATTGCGTGCGCCGATCAGGTGGATCGACGGGCCGGAAGCAAGACCAGCCAGCGTCTTCTCAGCCGGAGCCTTGCTGTAGGAAATGTAATCGTCTCCGAGGTTCCCAATCAGGTTCTTGCGCAGATCAAAGTTTGGATCTTTCTCTTTACCCGTGGTCTCCATGATCAACTTGATGAAGCTGGCGCTCTGAGGGAACAGCTTCACCACCGTGGCTTCCAAGGTCTCGAATCCTTTAAGCCAATCGATGCGGGTGCGGCTGAACGACAGCACGTCCTGCGGAACAAAGGGCGGTGGGCTGGCATCCTTGGCTTCAAATCCCAGAATCTTGAGCAGTCCGACCCGCTCGCTTTCGGGAACCTCGATTCGCAAGTCGTGGAGGCTGCCCTCAGCGGAGGGACGCAAGCTAAACGCCAGCGAGCGCAGGCCCGCCAGTCCGGATCCATCGAGAATCTGAGCGGATGAAGGACCGGAATCGACGTTGCGACGACGCGCTCCGGCGTCGGGTTCCAACGCTTTCCTGACCATCCCGACAACTTCCTGCAGGTTGGCCCACACATAAAGGCTGGAGTCGCCGAACAGGGCACCCCGATGCGAAGCAAAGCTGGGAACTTCGGCTAGCGTGGAGCTGGAGGCACCGGCTTGCAATGACAGCACCTTCTCCAGGTGTGCGGGGATGTTGCCCAGCAATAGCAAGGACTCGCTCTGGCCCACATACCACTCATAGCCCGCCACCGCTGTCTTGCCGGATTCCTTCTCGTCGGCCTCCTTGTCCTCTTGCTTCTCTTTGGCCAGATCCTTGTCTTCCTCCTGGTCCTGACCCTGGGGCTTGGGAAATACGTCCTGCAACGCCTTATCCAACTCGGCCGGCGTGAACATCAAGGCGGTGAACTCCACCCCGCGGATGGTCTCGGTCTTGAGCTTCTTTCCAGCATCCACCCACTTCTTCCGCAGGTCAGCCAAGGACTTCTTGAGCAGCTCGGCCTTGGAATCGGAGTCCATGATGAACACGAATGGCTGCAAGGATCCGTCCTTGGCGTCCGCCGCCTGACTCATGAAAGCCAGGGTCATCTGGCCCTGGGCCAATTCGGCGTAGTCGGCAAACTTGATGCCGAACTGCTGCTCGAGTTTGACCACCACATCGCTCTTCCACTTGGCAGACAGCTTGTCGACCATGGGCTTCATGGCGGGATCCTGCAGAAACCGCCACACGGGGTCGTTGGTGGAGGCCGCGTTGAACTTGACGTAATCGGGAACCGAGAGCACGGCCAAGGTCGAAGCGGGAAGCAGTTTATCCGGAGGAGGTGCCGCCGCCGAAGCCAGCCGGACCGGGCCGAACGCGACGAGGCCAAAGGCCAGGGTGAGCGGAAGCGACGCCGTAAGACGGCCAATAAAAGTGCAAGGCATAGTGACGGTCACCTGAGTTGAGTTGAGCGCATGAGCGATCTGTTCATGGAGTCTATCGACACTGGATCAACCCCCTTTATCCTTCTTTGTTGCAGGGGTTTTGCCGGAGGTCTGGGGATGTCGAGGGGGTTCGAGATAGCGAAAGGGATTGCTGGGATTGTCGTTGTCGTAGGAAAAGGCATCCCGGTGATCCAAAAAATACTTGAGCCGCTCGGACGGGATCGCGAAGGCCAGACCCTCCCCCACCGAGATCTTCATGTTGGTGACTCCTACGACCTCGCCTCGCAGGTTAAACAGCGGGCCGCCACTGTTACCGGGGTTGATCTGGGTGGTGGTTTGCAGAAAGAGCTCACCCTGCATCTCACGTGCTTTCACACTCACAATCCCTTCAGTCACCGTTCGTTCGAGTCCCAACGGACTCCCGATGGCAAACACCCGTTCTCCCTGTCCCAAAGCATCCGAGCTGCCGATCAGGATCGGTTTGAACTTGGGCTTGGGGGAAGCATCATCCTCAATTCGCAGCAGAGCGAGGTCGTGGAACTTGTTGAGCGCGATAATCTTGACCTTCTTGTAGGGCCGTCGCTCCAGAGGACCGCCGGCGTCCTGATGATAAACCTCCACCGAAATCTGGGTTTCTCCTTCAATCACGTGAAAGTTCGTAATGAGATAACCGTCCTCATTGAGAATAAAGCCTGAGCCCAGCCCCCCCGGAGTGCGCACCTGCACCACTGATTCACCCAGTTCTTTGGACCATTCCCGAACCGCGCGCTCGGGCGGCGGAACCTTGGCGGTGAAGTAAGTCTGGCCCACCGATTCGATGGCGACCGGGGCCGGAGCGCCCGATCCCTTGGCGTCAGCATCGGGGGTGATCTTCGTGATGTGCGTGCGGGGGATGGTGAGTGCCGTAAAGCCGACATCAACCACCACATAGTCTGGCTTCTCGTTTAGCAGCTTCCCCGTAACCGAGGCACCTTCTTTAAGCTGAACGACATCCCAGGCCGAAGCATGGATCGCACACAGGCAACAGGCCCATCCGTAAGCCAGTCGATTTGACATGTTCAAGACAGTAGGGGCAGCGAGCGTGGATGACAACTGTCGTTTCTCAGCCCGATCGCAACGTCCGAGAAGCACGATTCCCCTCTGGACCGCGGTGGCACGACCTAAGCATTACCCACAAGTTCTTCGACCAAATGTTAGAATCCCAAAGGGATTCCGCCTCAAAGCCCAGGGTTGGCGCGACGCAGGAGCGCCTACCCTGGGTTAGTCGTTGTTTTCTCACAAC
>JAEUHE010000132.1 GCA_016793885.1 Verrucomicrobiales bacterium | reverse complement strand
ACCAGCTCGATGTCACCCGCGCCCTCCAGTCCGCTGTTGTGATAAACGGTGCCGGAGGTAAATACCTCGTTCAACACTCGGCGGGCTCCGGCAAAACCAACTCGATTGCCTGGACGGCTCACTTCTTCGCCGAGCTGCACGATGCAGCGGCCCAGAAAGTGTTTGATACCGTGCTGGTCGTCTCCGATCGCACCGTTATTGATACCCAGCTTCAGGAGGCGCTGTTTGATTTCCAACGACAAACCGGCGTGGTCGCCACCATCAAAGGCAATGACGCCAGCAAGAGCGCCGAACTAGCAGCCGCCTTGTCCGGCGATAAGAAAATCGTCGTCTGCACTATCCAGACGTTTCCCTTCGCACTCAAAGAAGTTCGCAATCTGGCTGCCACCAAAGGCAAGCGTTTCGCGGTCATCGCGGACGAGGCGCACAGTTCCCAGACCGGCGAAGCCGCTGCAAAGCTCAAAGCCGTGCTCTCATCGGAGGAGCTGAAAGAACTGAGCGACGGCGGCGAGGTCAGTACCGAGGACCTTCTTGCCGCCCAGATGGCAACGCGGGCCAACGATAAAGGCATCACCTTCATCGCTTTCACCGCCACGCCTAAAAACAAAACGATGGAGCTGTTCGGCACCACGCCCGATCCGAGCAGGCCCGCAGGTCCCGACAATCTCCCCGCGCCGTTCCATGTCTACTCCATGCGCCAGGCCATTGAGGAAAAATTCATTCTCGATGTCTTGCAGAACTACACGTCCTATCGCCTCGCCTTCAAGCTGGCGCACGAAGGGAAGGACTACGACGAGAAGACCGTAGAGCGCAGCGCCGCCATGAAGGGCATCATGGGCTGGGTGCGCCTACACCCATACAACATCTCCCAAAAGGTTCAGATCGTCGTGGAGCATTTCCGGCAATACGTTGCGCCGCTTCTCAAAGGCAACGCCAAGGCAATGGTCGTGGTGGCCAGCCGCGTTGAAGCCGTGCGCTGGAAACTCGCCATCGAGAAATACATCACCGCGCAGAACTACAAAATCGGAACGATGGTCGCCTTCTCGGGCGAAGTGAACGACTCCGAATCCGGGCCGGACGGTTTCAGCGAAACCAGCCGTACCCTCAACCCGAACCTCCGGGGCCGCGACATCCGCGAGGCCTTCAAAACCGACGAGTATCAAATCCTCCTCGTTGCCAATAAATTTCAGACCGGTTTCGACCAGCCGCTCCTATGCGGCATGTATGTGGACAAACGCCTCGCAGGCATTCAGGCCGTGCAGACGCTTTCGCGCCTGAACCGCTCTCATCCCGCCAAGGACACAACTTACGTTCTCGATTTCGTCAATGACGCAGCCGAAGTCCTCGCAGCCTTCAAGACTTATCACACAACCGCACAACTGGCTGCGGCGACCGACCCCAACCTGGTTTTTAATCTGCGCGCGAAGCTTGATGCCGCAGGGCACTACGACGAATTTGAAGTGGACCGCGTCGTCGAGGCCGAACTGAAGGGAGCGAAGCAAAGTGAGCTGGTCTCCGCCATCGCCCCCGTGGAAGACCGGCTGATGAAACGATACAAAGCCGCGCAGGTGGCGCTGAAAACCGCAAAGGAAAAGGCGGATGAAGCCGCTACGAAAGCAGCCCAAGACGAGATCAATGCGCTCGTCCTGTTCAAAACCGACATGGGCGCATATATCCGGCTTTATACCTTCCTGTCCCAGATTTTCGACTACGCCAACACCGCCATCGAAAAGCGCGTCATCTTCTATCGGCGCTTGCTGCCCTTGCTGGAATTTGGCCGTGAACGCGAAGGCATCGACCTCTCCAAGGTCGTCCTCACTCACCACAACCTGAAGAATGCCGGGCGGCAGCCCATGCCGCTTTACGCCGGAGAAACACCCAGGCTCGACCCCATCACCGAAGCTGGCAGCGGCATGCTGCACGATAGGGAAAAAGCCTTCCTCGATGAAATCATCCAGAAGGTAAACGACCTGTTTGAGGGCGATCTCACCGATCAGGACAAGCTGGTCTACGTCAACAACGTTATCAAAGGCAAGTTGCTGGAGTCGGAAACCCTGCGCCAGCAGGCGGCGAACAACACCAAGGAACAGTTCGCCAATTCACCTGACCTCAAATCCGAATTGCTGAGCGCCATCATGGGCGCACTCGATGCTCACAACCTGATGAGCACGCAGGCTCTCAACTCGCCCGCCGTTCAAAGCGGGATTAAGGACATCCTCCTCAACCACTCCAAGCTCTACGAATCCTTGCGCAGCAGGGCTTCGACATGAAACCCATTCGCAAGTGAGATGGAAAGCGTCGACACAAAATCATACCCAATCGGTAACTTAGGTAGGAAAACGCATGCACCTCCACTCCTATAGGCTCAGGAATTACCGGCGGATGCGGGACGTGCATATTGAGCTCGCTTCAGATATCTCGATATTTGTTGGCCCAAACAATAGCGGCAAGACGTCGGCAACTCAGGCCATTCATACATTCTGCGCAGGCTCGAAGGAGAAGCTCTCGCTATACGATTTCAGCTCGTACTGCTGGAAGGAGTTCGACAGGCTAGGGAATCTTCCGGAAGGAAATGCAGACGATTCGGCTCTTCCCTCGATCGGCCTCGACCTTTGGTTTGAAGTGGTAGCCACCGATCTGGTTTCGGTGATACCGCTATTGCCAAGCACAGCTTGGGAGGGCACGCAGGTCGGCATTCGCATCGAGTTTGCAGCGCGCAATCAGGCGGACATCCTTCAGAGGTTCCGCAGCGCTCGACAAGAAGCGCAAGCCAAGGCGGCCGCCTTGGAACAACGGGAGAACGAGAAATACGTTCCGTGGCCGAAGAGCTTCACGGATTTTTTGCAAAAGGAGCTCTTAAACGAATTCGAGTTCAGATACTTCGCACTGGATCGCGCTCAATTTGACGATGCCCACCAGCCTCAGCCGGGTTACGAACCCCTGCTACTGGCCAATGACCCTGGCGGTGCCACAATCTTGAAATCACTTCTCAAGGTCGACAATCTCAGTGCACAACGGCACCTTTCAGACCCGTCGTCAAGCGGTGGGCAGAGCGTGGGAAGGACGGAAGACCTCTCTAAGCGGCTGAGCCGATTCTACAAACGGAACCTGGACCAACGCCAGGACGACCATCGCGCTCTCAGGGCTTTGTTCGACTCGGAGTTGGGTCTCAACGCGCATCTGGCCGACGTATTCAAGGATACACTCGACCGCCTTTCCGAGCTTGGGTATCCCGGCCTCAATAACCCTAAGCTGGAAATTCGCTCCGGCCTGAATCCGGCGACCCTGATGAGCAGTCAGGACGCCCGGGTGCACTATGTTCTTGGCAACGACACGGACGCTCTACGGCTTCCCGATTCCTACAACGGGCTCGGGTTCAAGAACCTCATTTACATGGTGGTCGAGGTATTGGACCTGCACGCGAGGTGGGTTTCCGATGGGGAAAATCGAGCACCCTTACACTTGGTTTTTATTGAAGAGCCTGAGACGCATTTGCACGCACAACTCCAGCAAGTGTTCATCCGCAAGGTGCTGGATTTGATGAGGGAGAAGGCCGATCCGGAAGCCGCCTACTGCAGCCAGACTGTTGTGACGACCCACTCGCCACATATTCTGTACGAGCGGGGCTTTAAGCCGATCCGTTACTTCCGGCGGCAATACAACGGCGGTGAGCAGACGACACAGGTTTTGAACCTATCGTCATTCTACGCAAAGGACCCGCACGAAGGAGACTTCCTGCAGCGATACCTGAAGCTCACGCACTGTGATTTGTTTTTTGCGGATGCAGCAATCCTGGTTGAGGGCAACGTCGAGCGGCTGTTGATTCCGGTGATGATTGAAAAGGAAGCAGTTTCCTTGCGATCAGCATGCCTCACCATCCTCGAGGTGGGTGGCGCCTTCGGGCATCGCTTCAAGTCGCTCATCGAATTCCTCGGTCTGGTAGCGCTCGTCATCACCGACTTGGATAGCGTTGCTCTCGTCGCCAACGAGCAGGAGAAGGACGACGACCAAGATACTGAATTCGAAATCCCGAACGAGAATGAGGAGCAACCTCCGGTAAGGAAGACTGGCAAGACTTGCTTGCCGTCTCAGGAAGGCGCACTCACCTCAAACCAAACATTAATCCAATGGCTTCCGCAAAAGCAGACCATCGCCCAACTGTACGCTGCTAACGGCGTCGACAAGACCAGCGCAGCCCCGGACGGGAAAGGGTTCAGAGTTCGTGTTGCCTATCAGGTTCCGTTGGATGTGACTTGGAACGGTACGACAGAGAAACTTTGCGGTCGAACGCTCGAAGAAAGCTTCGGCCTCGAAAATGCAGATTGGTGCCAGGCTCAGCGAGGCATCGGCCTGAAATTGCGAAGCGCACCTGCAACTCCCGCCGCGCTTGCCTATGGTCTCCACAAACGGGTGACAGGACGATCCTTTGATAAGACAAAGTTCGCTTTGGCGGTGCTTACCGAAGCGCCGAAGGACTGGAACGTCCCACTCTACATCAAGGAGGGGTTAGCATGGCTGAATGGTCAGGTCAGTCTTGAACTCCCGGAGTCGCAACCCCAGCCAACCGATGCTTTCCCTGCCGCCGTAGAGGTTACAGGAGGTGCTGGAGACCCTACGGAGGGCCTCGGATGAGCAGCAGTCGCGCCAACCGACAGGATACCGCAGCGGACCGTGAGCTTTACGACTGCCTTAATGCAACGCCTCCACGCAGCTTTCTTATGATCGCAGGCGCTGGGTCGGGCAAAACGACTTCCTTGATTAAGGGACTCATGGAGATTCTGGCCAAGCATGGCGGAAGAATGAAGCAACGCCGCCAGAAGGTCGCCTGCATCACATATACTGAGGTTGCTGCTGGAGAGATATGGGCGGACGTTGGACAAAACCCCCTGGCTCACGTTTCAACAATTCACAGCTTCCTTTGGGTTCTGGTACGTGCCTTTCAGTCGGATATCCACGCTTGGGTGACAAACCGGATTGACGAGAGGCTCACGGAACTGAGGGAAACTGCTCGAAACTACGGGCCGCGAGTCCAGAGACGCACGCGCGACAAGAATCAGCGCGATATTCTCCGTTATGAGCAGCAGCAGGCACGTATTGGTAAAATCCGATCCTTCACCTATGGGACCGGTAGTGATTACGTCAAAGGAATCTTGGGGCACGACGATATCATCAACATGGTGCCGGATATCATCACTGCACGCCCTCTCATGAGGCGTCTTGTGGCACAACAGTTTCCATTCCTCTTCGTCGATGAGAGTCAAGATACCACCGAGAAGGTCGTGACGGCTTTGAAGGCAGTAGACCGCGAGCAGGGAGTTGGTTTCTGCCTGGGCTTCTTTGGTGACCCAATGCAGCGAATTTACATGACAGGCATCGGGGACGTTTCTGCAGAAACGGGATGGAGCATCATCAAAAAGCCTGAGAATTTCCGCTGTCCAACCTCAGTGCTCCGCGTGGCCAATGCGATCAGGCGAGACGGCGACGGTTTGATTCAAACTCGGGGACGGACGGCTACCGTCGAGGGTGCTGACCAAACGGTGCCAGGTAGCGCACATCTCTTTATTCTTCCGGCTGATGACAGACGCGACGAACGATTGAGGCAGGTCCGCGCGTGGGCCGCTCGGGAGCATTCGGATCCCGCATGGCAAGCTGGTGAAAGCGTCGACGCGGTTAAGCTTCTAGTCATCGTTCACCGCATGGCCGCCAAGCGCCTCGGCTTCGGCGATTTGTATGCGGCCCTGAATGACAAAGCGCCGGACAAATTCAAAAACGGCTTTCTGGATGGCACCGCATGGCCCATTCGCCCATTTTTTAACTTCGTTATGCCCCTTGTGAACGCTGCCAATAATGGGCGCGAATTTGAGGTGATGCAACTTCTGCGCACGAGATCTCCGTTGATGGACCCTCAGAACCTCGGCGGAGTTAATATGGTTGGACGCCTGGCAGAACTGCGGCGGATCACACAGGCGCTGCAAGACATGCTGAAACCCGGAGCGACGGCAACGGTCGCCAATGCCCTTCTGCTTCTCCGTGATTCTCAAATCCTGTTGTTGGACCCCCGAGTTCTTTCGTACCTCGAGTCTTCCCAACAAAACGAAGTTAAAACGGATGACACTGCTGACGAGCCCGCGAACGACGATGACGGTGCAGAATTGACCAGAGAAGTCGCGTCGATGGGCGCGTTCCTTCGCTGCCCAGCATCACAATTCTGCGGGTTCTACTGTTATGTCAATGATGCTTCACCTTTCTCCACGCAACAAGGCGTCAAAGGCGCAGAATTCGAACGAGTTCTCGTGGTTCTGGACGACGACGAAGGAACTCATGTGCAGTTTTCCTACGACAAATATCTTGGCATTAAGCCGCTGTCAGAACGAGACGAAGACAACAGACGAGAGGGCAAGGAGACCGCAATTGAAAGAACGAGACGCCTTTTTTACGTTTGTTGCACCCGCGCAACGAAAGACTTGGTTGTTGTGTTGTTTACCGAGGACATTGAAACCGCCCGTCAGCGGCTGCTATCGCGCGCGATTTTTCCCGAATCATCCATCCATTTGGAAGATGGGCTCCCTAATGCCAGTGACGGCGGAAGCCAACTGGCCTCAACCCCGGTTTAGGAATGCTACGTGGTGGCCAGTTGGCAATGGTGAAGCGCGAGTCTCCTCTGCGGCGATGCTGTATAGCCGAAAGCAGCGTCCCTATTCTCCGCTTCTAAACGGTAGCGATGGCTCTCCATCAAATCCCTGTAGCCGAGCGGACCCATTTCGCGGAATCGCTTGTCGAGGTGTTCAAGAAGCTTTTGGGACAGGCTCCAACTAACCGCATGACCGAGTTCCAACGAACCGACGTCCCTAGGTCTCACCTAGGCGACTATGTTCTTGAGCGGATCGGTCATCCTCCCAAGCAACTCTGAAAACCAACTTGGACAGGAGTTCATAGAGCGGCCGATCCGACTGGGTCGGGCCAGCCCACCAGGCAAGTAGCTCCAGCGCGGCGGCCTTGTGCGCTTGGTCCAGTCGTCGAAGCTCAAGTCCGCCGCGCCCTTCATATCCGGCGGGGTCCGGTCGGCCAACCAGCCAGAACAGGAAGCTCCGAGCGGCTTGGCTTCCGCTGGTATCGCCAGTGGCAGCCTCGGCGAGCATAGCCAACGCGGCTTCCGGGACGGGAGCCGGTGGGCGCGTTGCGGCACGGAGCCGTTCCAGGACCCAGGCTTCGTCTCCGCTGTCTGACTGAAGGACCTCCGCTTTTGTGACTTCGTTTCCGGTGTTCTGTTGGTTTGTATGTGGCATCAATACTCTTCAGGCAGCAAGACGGGGGTTGTTTCACGATTTGCTTGGACATTCTGAGGAATCAGCACCGCCGCCCGAGTTCGGGTCCTGTGGATGCTGCAAGATCTGCGTGCCCACTCAACCTTCCGCGTCTGGACGCCGGGCAGTCTGCTCACAGATCCACGAGTGGGCCTGGTCGATCGCCTTGGCCAGAGGGAGCAGATCATCCCTCCCGAACGACTCGCTGGTTTTCCAGGTCTCTCCGTCGCGATAGATCCGGCTTACCGTGGTGTTGTAGTGGCTCCCTCGTTCGGATTCGTTTTTCCAGACCGTGGCTTTCACTCCCCCCAGCCGGACCTCGTGCACGGGACGATCCTTCTTCGGACTAACGCTCGTATTTAGCGATACATTTGACATACGCTCCTCCTTTGAAATGGCCCGGGCCTCGATCTTTTGGCGAGCTCACGGGTTTTGGGGATCCATACCATAGGTAGACGCCGGAGCCAAGGGGTGCAAATCGGCTTTCCTGTAATCGCGCACGTCACGAAACTGAAAACGTTGGGTTTCTTTGTTGAGTTGATTTCTGGAGCTTGGCTAACCTGCCCCCACAAATCATGGATGAGCGTGGACGAGGGGTGGCGGCGCAAGGGGCTTTCGGCCCCAAGTTGATCATCGCCCTTTTGATTCTCCTGCCCACCTGCTGGACCCTTTCTGGCGCGGCCCCCGAAACCAACTGGTCTCCCCTGGGGGACGCCTTGACCGCGGAAAACGCCGGCCTCTTCGTGGGGGTGAACGATTACCCCAAGGAGACGATCCTACCTCTGAAGTTCTCAGTGAATGACGCGGTCGCGCAGGCGGAGATGTTCGTGATGCGACTGAAACTGATCCCCGCCCAGCGGTGTCACCTGCTCCTGGCCGGTAGCCCCACCGCCCGTTACGCACCGCGATTGAAGGCGCTACAGGACGCGGGTGCCGTCGTCGTTCCTAGCGCCGGTCGTGCTACAATCCTGTTTCACCTTGAAACCGTCCGACGACTGTCCTCGGGCAGCAACAGCCTGCTGATCGTGTCGTTCAGCGGGCACGGCAATGAGTATCGCGAAACCCCCTATTTCATTCCAAGCGACGGCCTGGCGGGTATCCCTTCCTCCTTCTTGTCACTCACAACGGATGTGGCCAACAATCTAGCCACGACGGGTCGGCAGAAGCGGTTGCTGTTCATCGACGCCTGCCGTCTCGATTTTGCTCCCGGCCAAAAGGGCAACTACCGGTTACCAGAGGTAACTGCGGCCTTCCGCCAAGCGTTCGCGGAAACCCGCGGGCTGGTGACCCTGGCGTCCTGCGGCGCGGGCCAGGCCAGCTTGGAAGATCCACGGTCCGAATCCGGGGTGTTTACGGGCAAGCTTTTAACGGCCCTGGAGGAGGGCATCGGGGCGGTGGACTCGGAGTTCATCACGTTGGGACAGGTCTCAGCCTATCTAAAGATCGCGGTCCCCAAGCGGGCAGCAGAGCTGGCA
>JAEUHE010000131.1 GCA_016793885.1 Verrucomicrobiales bacterium | reverse complement strand
GCAGACCTAAGCCTTATCCGCTCCTGATGAAACATCGGAGAACGTTTCGCGAAATTTCCCATCGAAACCGATACTACAAAAACAGCGTCTTCGGTCCCAAATACCGCATTTCTTCGAAGCGCTAACTAACTGCCATTCGGGACAGACCTCTACAGGGGGGATTCAGGCCCCACGCCCAGCAGGCCCCTGCGGCTGTAGGCACCCTGTCCTCGAGTGAATCCAGGATCCAGCAGGTTGAGCAGCGTGGTTTCGCCCGGGCGATTGGTTTTCTCTCGGCGGATGATCAGCGGCAGCTGATTGTTGCCCTTGGACCGGTATTCGGCGCCGGCCGTCGTGGCCTTCTAGCCGATGTTTGTGTGGCTGAGCTGTCGCGATCCAGGGCGTTACTCGAGCTTGTCCGTCCGCATCTTCCGCTGGAGCCCGTTTGCGTGCGTGCTATTTACTTCGATAAATCGTCGGACACGAATTGGGCTGTTCCCTGGCATCAAGATCTGACGCTGGCGGTTCGCGCGCGTCACGAAGTGCCGGGCTTTGGGCCGTGGAGCACTAAGGATGGAATATCTCATGTCCAACCTCCGGTGGAACTTCTTGAGCAGATGATTACCGTGCGGCTGCATCTGGACGACGCCGACGCATCGAATGGGGCTCTTCGCGTGCTGCCAGGTTCGCATCGCTGGGGTCGGCTTTCGGCCGAGAGAATCCAGAGGTTGCGGGCTGAACAGCCCGAGTTTCTCTGCTTGGCCTCGGCCGGCGATGTGCTGCTGATGCGGCCTTTGTTGCTTCATGCTTCGGGTCGTTCTACCCGTGGACATCATCGCCGCGTGTTGCATCTGGAGTATGCGGGCTTTGCCTTGCCTGGTGGCCTTGATTGGAACGAGTCGGCCTAGCAGCCTGTCGGACTTGTCCCCACCCCGACTCCGAGTCGGGGTGAATTCTGGCAGGCCGTCGCCCAGAAAGCCCTGGAACCAAGGACTAACCCGGGTGGCCACCCCGCAGAACGAGATTCTAAGTCTTTTTTGGTTAATGATCAGCCATGGACTGGCATTGAAACTTTACTGGCGGAGTTCTATTCCGAGATCTATTTTATCACCATGGAACATATCTGGGGAATCTTTGCCACCTTCATCGCCCTGGGGTTCATTGTATGGCTGTTGGTTGGATCGGCGCCATCCTCGGGTGGGAAAGCTCGTCAGGAGTCGGATGTCTTGGATGCGGACAATCCGGCCGATCTGAGCTATCTGGTGGGAATCTTTGGTGGTTCGATCGAGGATGCAGCCGTCGCGCAGTTTGCACTTCGTCGTTTCGAGGAAACCCACGGTCGCAAAGCCACGGTTCGCGAGAGCGGTGAACTGATCGGGCTTATGTTCGCGCTGCGGTGATCTGGCTGGTGGGCAGTCGGTTTTGTGGAACCGTGTTGGCGCAATTCCTGTTGGTGCCGTCGGCGGCCTTATCCCGGGCTTTCAGCCCTGGATAAGAGAGGGGATGTTTACCTGGGGTTGTCACCCCAGGCTGGGATAAGGCGCACCGTTGGTGCTGAAGCCCGAGGAGCCTTCGACCCAATACCAGCCCGAGCCCAGACCATTGAGCCCAGATTCGTATGGGATTCGCGCGTGGCGTTGGAGTCTGCGGGCCATAGGCCCAGCACCATTCCAGCCTGGGGTGATAACCCCAGGTTTCCTTACCCCACACACGCGGAGGGCTGAAAGCCCGCACTATCACAGGAAGTTGCACGCTGAATTCTACCTGCATCTCACCCACTTGCAGCCCTCTACCGCTTTTCGACTTCCTTCCGGAGGGATGTCCGGGCTACGGTGGCGATGAGGGTGCGTTGCAGGGGTGTGCAACTGATGAACTCTAAGCCGCTCAGGACCGCTTCCTAAAGTGGTTACACCTGAGTCTATAGGAACAAGTGAAGACCTCCGCTCCATTGAAACGAGTCGTGCGCCGTTTAGGTTGGTTGGTGGGTGGCCTGGTGTGGTTGACGGCTGCGTGTGCCATCGCGACGCTGTTGGTCGACTTCCTGAGTCGCGGGGCAGGCGAAGCTGGTCTGGCTTTCCTGATACCTGGATCCATGCGCTGGGTGGGGTTGCTAGAGTTTGTCGGCCTGGTCTCGGCGGCTGCACTCTGTTTCGTCGTGGGCGTAGGGCTATGCGCCCGAGGGGTTGTAGGACCTGCCAGCACCTCAGTCCGACCGTCCCAAACCTCCAGGCCCGGCTGATATGACGAACCAAGAAGCAGATCAACTTCTCAGGCGTCTACGCTGGACGCTCGGCGCTTTCCTCGTTGGGTTGGTGCTCAGCGGACTGACCGCTTTCCCTTTGGAGCAGGAACTGGATATCCTGGTGAAGATTCGCGGTTTGGATGGTGGAGTTTCCAGCGTGAACGCCAGCGGTCTTGATCATTGGATACTCACGGTGCGCGATGGGCTGCATGATGCTTATGGTCGGTACCCCTGGCTGGCATACGGCACAGATTGGCTGGCATTCGCTCATCTCGTGATCGCTGTCTTTTTCATCGGGGTTTTTGTGGATCCGGTGCGTAATGTATGGGTGGTGCAGGCAGGATTGATCGCCTGCGCGCTCGTGATCCCGCTCGCGCTCATCTGTGGTCCGCTACGTGGGATCCCCTTCGGTTGGCGACTGATCGACTGCTCCTTCGGGGTTTTCGGCGCGATCCCCCTGTGGATCTGCCTACGCTGGATACGCCGGCTGGAGGAGCTCCAGCGCTTGCCTCCTCGTTGACCACTCATCCGTACGGTTCACCCCACTGCATCCAGCGCCGCTTGAGTGCTGGCGAGCTTCGATTGCCAGTCCAATAGTCGCTGCTGATGTTCGGCGAGGACTTGAGGCGGTACCTTTTGAGTGAACGCCGGGTTGGCCAGCTTGTCCTGGACCTTGCCGATCTCGGCTTTGATCTTATCGAGTTCCTTCGTGAGTCGGCTGCGCTCGGCCTCGACATCCACCAGACCTTCGAGTGAGAGATATAGTTCTCCCACCGGGGTGCTGGTGGTGATCACGCCCTTGGAGGCCTGATAGTTCTCATCCACCACAAAGCTTTCGGCGTTTAGGAGAATGCGGAAAACCTCCACCTCGTGATTCGAGAATCCCTGCTTGGGCTTGCAGAAAAACTTGGCTTTCTTGTTAGGAGCGATGTTGGCGGTCCGTCGGAGATTGCGTCCCTGGGTTACTAGTTCGAACTTGGCGTCCACCGTTTCGAGGTAGCACTGGTCGAGCCCGTAGTGAGAGAGGAAATCCTGATCGAAGGGTTTGGGCCAAGGCGCATTCATGATGGTGCGACCCCCTTGGCCCTCTGGCAGGTCCTGGTTGTAGCCCATCGAATTCCATAGCTCTTCGGTGATGAAGGGCATGAATGGGTGGAACAGTCGGATGGTGTGACTGAGGATGAAGTCCATGACCGCGACTTTGTGAGTCTTCTTGGCCTCATCCGTGCCAAAGAACACCGCCTTGCAGGCCTCCACATACCAATCGCAATACTCGCTCCAGAAGAAGCGGTAGAGGGCTTGGGCTGCCTGGCTGAAGTTGTATTCCTTGAAGGCGATCTCGAGTTCCTGCAGGGCAGCGTGGAGCTTGAGCAGGATCCATTTGTCCTCGCTATTGAGATGGCGCGGGTCGATCTCTCCTTCGAGGGGGCCGCCTTGCATGAGCCGGAAGCGGCAGGCATTCCATAGCTTGTTGGCAAAGTTCCGCCCGAGTTCGACGTTCTGTTCATCGAAGAGGATATCCTGCCCGAGGGGCGCGCTGCGCATGACGCCAAATCGCAGGGCGTCGGCGCCG
Source organism: Verrucomicrobiales bacterium (assembly GCA_016793885.1). Classification (NCBI taxonomy): domain Bacteria; kingdom Pseudomonadati; phylum Verrucomicrobiota; class Verrucomicrobiia; order Verrucomicrobiales; species Verrucomicrobiales bacterium. Next base: position 34,444 of record JAEUHE010000131.1, on the reverse strand, counting down.
AACTTGGCGATCAGATCCAGCGGATCCGGGGAGTTGCCGAGACTCTTCGACATTTTCCGGCCCTGTTTGTCGCGAATGATGCCGGTGTAATACACTTCGTGGAAGGGAAGGTCTCCCATGTATTCGAAGCCGGCGAAAATCATCCGCGCCACCCAGAAGAAGATGATGTCGGGTCCGGTCACCAACACGCTGGTCGGATAAAACTTCTTACGAGTGGCGGCATCCATCGTCTCGTAGGCCCACAGCCACGAGCTGAACCAGGTGTCGAGCACGTCGGTATCCTGTGTCCACCCCTCGCCGGTAGGTGGTTTCACATCGCAATGGATCTCCTGCTGGCCATTCACGGTTCGATACCACACGGGGACCTGGTGCCCCCACCAAAGCTGACGGCTGATGCACCAGTCCTGGATGTTCTCGAGCCAGTGGTCATAGACCTTGGCCCATCGATCCGGATAGAATTTCATCTTGCCGCTCGCGACGACTTCACGAGCGGGTTTCAGGCTGGGGTATTTGAGGAACCACTGTTCGGAAAGCCGGGGTTCGATGGGAACATCAGCGCGCTGGCTGTAGCCGACATTGTTGGTGTGACGCTCCTCCTTTTCGAGGACCCCGAGGCCCTTAAGAATCTCGAGCGCGGCTTTGCGGGCGGCGAAACGTTCCAAGCCGGCGAGATCGCGTCCGGCGAGCGGTCCCATGGTGCCGTCGGCCTCGATGACCTCGATCACGGGCAGGCGGTGGCGAAGCCCGATTTCGAAGTCAGCCTTGTCGTGAGCCGGGGTCACTTTAAGCACGCCCGTGCCGAACTCGAAATCGACGTGTTCGTCGCCGATGATCGGAATCAGTTTTTGCTCGCGAGCGAATTCGACGGGCAGGGGGCGCAGCACGTGTTTGCCGATGAAGCGGGCGTAGCGCGGGTCCTTGGGATTGACTGCCACGGCGCTGTCGCCCGGTATGGTTTCGGGTCGGGTGGTTGCGATGGTGAGGAACGTGCCGGGCTCCTCGGCAACTTCCACCTTGAAGTGGTACATCCAACCCTGCTGCTGTTTCGGCTCAACCTCCTCATCGGAGAGAGCGGTTTGAGAAGCGGGGCACCAGTTCACCATCCGCTTTCCGCGGTAGATGAGCCCTTTGCGATAGAGGTCAACGAACACCCCGGCCACGGCTTTGGAATAGCCCTCGTCCATGGTGAAGCGCTCTCTGGACCAGTCGCAGGAAGCACCCAGCTTCTTCAGCTGTTGGATGATGATGCCGCCGTGCTTTTCCTTCCATTCCCAGACCTTCTCGAGGAATTTCTCCCGGCCCAGATCGTTCCGATGTTTGATCGTTCCCTGTTTTTTCAGGGTGCGTTCCACCACGGTCTGCGTGGCAATGCCGGCATGATCGGTGCCCGGAAGCCAGAGGACCTCATAGCCTTGCATCCGGGCCTTGCGCGCGAGGATATCCTGGATGGTGTTGTTGAGCACATGGCCTAGCGTCAGCATTCCGGTGACATTGGGCGGAGGGATGACGATCGAGAAGGCGGGCTTGGAGGAGTGGGCGTCCGCATGAAAGCAGTTCTGGTCCAACCAGAATTGATACCACTTCTCCTCGACGGCTTGCGGCTCGTAGGCTTTGGAAATCTCGGACATAAATCAAAAAGAAATTAGGGTCGCGGGCGGAACTCCGGCAGACGCCGTCGGTTATTTCTTCGACAGGCGATATTCCATACTGTCGACCAAAGCCTGGAGGCTGGCCTCGATGATATTGGTGCTTACACCGACAGTGCCCCAATTGTTTTTTCCATCGGTTGATTCGATCAGCACGCGAGTTCGGGCGGCGGTGCCGGCTCCCGACTCCAGGATGCGGACCTTGTAGTCGGTGAGTTTCACCGTCTTCACCTCGGGGAAGAACTTGCTCAGCGCGCTGCGCAGGGCGGCGTCGAGCGCGTTCACGGGGCCATCGCCTTCAGCCACCGTATGGGCTGACTTGCCGTCGACCCGCACCTTCACGGTAGCCTCGCAGATCGAGTTGGCACCGTCGCGGCGCATGGACACGTGGTAGCCGTCCACCTGGAACGGGGGCTCTCGATGAGACAGTCCTTTGCTGATCAGCAGCGCCAGCGATCCTTCGGCCGCCTCGAACTCGTAGCCTTCGTGCTCGAGTTCCTTGATGCGCGCGAGGATCCCCTTGAGCTCGGGCGTTTCGCCATCCAACTTGAAGCCTAGCTCCTGGGCCTTCATGAGGATGTTGCTGCGGCCGGCCAGATCGCTCACGAGCACGCGTCGGGTGTTGCCTACCACCGCGGGGTCGATGTGTTCGAAGCTGTGGGCGATCTTTTGAACCGCGTTGACGTGCATGCCGCCCTTATGGGCGAACGCGGTGGCACCGACCCAAGGCTGGCGCGGGTTGTGTCTGAGATTGGCGATCTCGTCCACGAACTGGGACATCTCCTTGAGGCGTCGCATGGAGGCCTGAGGCAGGCAGCTGCGCTTCATCTTGATGGCGACGCAGGGGATGACGCTGGTGAGGTTGCAGTTTCCAGTTCGTTCCCCATAGCCGTTGATGGTGCCCTGCACGTGGCTGGCTCCGACATCCAAGGCGGCCAATGCGTTGGCGACGCCGAGGCCGATGTCATCGTGGGTATGGATGCCGAGTTTCACCCCTAGCTTGTTGCGGGCGGTTTGGGTCATGCGAGCGACCTCCGAGGGCAGGCATCCGCCATTGGTATCGCAAAGCGTTACGATATCGGCTCCGGCCTCCTCGGCTGCTCGCCAAGTGGCGAGCGCGTAATCGGAATCATCCTTAAAGCCATCGAAGGCGTGCTCCGCGTCGTAGACTACAAACTTTCCGTTGTCCTTCAGGAAACGGATAGTTTCACCGATCATCTTGAGATTCTCTTCGGGCGTCGTGCGGAGCACCTCTTTGACATGCAGCAGCCAGGTCTTGCCGAAGATGGTAACCACCGGTGTATGAGCTTCCAGAAGCAGGCGAACCTGCTCGTCCTTTTCGACCGACACGCCTTTGCGACGGGTGGAGCCGAAGGCCGCGAGCCGCGCGTTCTTGAACTTCTTGCGACGGGCCGAGGCAAAGAATTCGATGTCCTTGGGATTCGAACCCGGCCATCCGCCTTCAATGTAGTGAACTCCGAACGCATCGAGCTTGTCGGCGATGCGCAGCTTATCCATGACGGAAAAGTTGATGCCTTCGCCCTGGCTGCCATCGCGCAGGGTCGTATCGTAGAGTTCAACGTCGGGTCTCATGTATGGCCCCGGCTTGCGGGGAACGGACTTTCTAAAAGAATTCCGAGTGAGTGGCAAACCACAATTGTGCGGGAAAGGGCACTTGCCTCCGTAAAACCCCTAGTTCACGATCCGCAAAAAATGTCCTCTCCAGCGGTTGAGTAATGAGTCAATCAGGTCCATTATTGCCATGTAATGAGTCCAACAACCAAAAACCAAACGTCACTTAATCCATCCGTGCACCAAGCGGGTTCTCCCGCCAGTGTTTTGGACCTTTCCGGCGAGTGGATCGGCCATTACCGAGGGCATTTTGACCAGGTGGTCAAAATTCAACAGCGTGGCGATGAGATTGAGGCTGTGAAGATTACGGGGGATGACCATGTGCCAGCGGGCGAGGTTACCTTCCGGGCCAACCTCAAGACGTTGGCGGGTGAGGGGCAGGTCGCGGAGAAGGAGTTTCGGAACCCCTGTTTCGTGCCTGGTAAGCTGGTTGTGCATGGGCGCGACCGGATAGCCTTCGCTTGGGAAAACTGTGGGACTGTGGAATTTAGAAAAGACGACTAACGCCGCCATAAACAACCAACATCCCGAGAGCCCAACAACCAGGCTCGGGCGAAAGGCAGGTGAGCAATCACCTGCCTTTCTTGTTGTTAGATCTTGTTTTAGAGTGAGTTACGATTGTGGAGGGTTGAGCTTCAGTTTTTCCATTGGGTGCCGATACACAGAGAAGCATCACGCCCGTGGACCACTGCTTGCATTTGGGCAGAGCAGGGCGTAACAAAGCTGTTCCGCTATGACGCGCCGCATATTGACCGTAGACGACGATACCCAACTTCGGGATTTGATCTGCCTGTACTTCGAGGAGAAGGGGTTTGCGATCTCGGCCGCCTCCGATGCCTCAGACGCCATGGCGAAAGTTGCCTCCGACCAACCGGACGTAGTGATCCTGGACATCAACCTGGGCAAGGATGATGGGCTCAAGCTTTTGACGCGGATCAAGGAGCATAGCCCGCAGATCCGGGTGGTGATGATGACTGGTTTTGGCTACGACGACGAATTGCTCCGTGAGGCACTGCAGCGCGGGGCGGATGGTTATGTCGGCAAAGCGCTCCCAATGGAGGAGTTGCTGGGGTCGGTGAATCGGGTGCTTCAGGCTTGAGGCGGGCAGGAGATTCCTCATCAGCTGCTCCAGGATATACGTGAGGTGGGCGTAACCACGATAGAAAGGTAGGGAGAAACTCCGTCGAGCCCATGATCGCTCCAGACTCGCTTCCGAACCACGGGGCACCCCGATGAGGTCCCTGGACTTTTGTCTGTGCAACCTGGGTCCGACAGTTGATGAACCACGGATTTCGCAGATCTCACGGATTGAGAACCAGATTCCCGAAAGATCAGGCTGTGGCGATCCTCACCTGGGAAGCGTCGGAGGTGAACCTCATAAATACTCTTCCATCCGAGTCATCCGAGTCATCCGTGGTTACAACTGCCGTTTTTAGGTTCCCCCCGTTCGAGTCCGGGGCGCGAAGGAAAAGCGGAGGCATGCCACGCGCAGTCCATCGTGGGACGGAGACTTGTGCGCCTCTGGACGTCGTCAAAAAAAACCCGGGCTGGGAGACGTAGGCCTCCCAGACCGGGTATGACGGAAACTCTTCTGCTTACACCACTTCTTCGGTTTCCAGGAAGCCCTGGAGTTGGCGAATACGTGTGGGGTGACGCATCTTGCGAAGCGCCTTGGCTTCGATCTGCCGAATTCGTTCGCGCGTCACTTTGAATTGCTTGCCGACCTCTTCCAGAGTTCGGCTGTAGCCGTCGATCAATCCGAAGCGGAGTTCGAGGACCTTACGTTCCCGCTCGGTCAGACTGCCGAGAACATCGGCCAGCTTATCCTTCAAAAGGCTGTAGCTGGTCATCTCGGACGGATTTTCCGCCGACTTATCCTCGATGAAGTCACCGAAGTTGGTGTCTTCGCTGTCCCCGACGGGAGACTGCAGGGAGATGGGCTGTTGCGCCATCTTGAGAACCGCGCGCACGCGGTCCACCTGCATCTGCATTTCGTCGGCGATCTCCTCCGGCGTGGGTTCGCGTCCGAAATCTTGGATCAACTGCTTCTGCACGCGCATCAGCTTGTTGATCGTTTCGATCATGTGGACGGGAATACGAATGGTCCGGGCTTGGTCGGCGATGGAGCGAGTGATTGCTTGTCGGATCCACCAAGTGGCGTAGGTGGAGAACTTATAGCCCCGGCGGTACTCGAACTTCTCGACCGCCTTCATCAATCCCATGTTGCCTTCCTGGATGAGGTCCAGAAAGGAAAGTCCGCGATTGGTGTATTTTTTGGCAATCGAGATTACCAGGCGGAGGTTGGCCTCCACCATCTCGGTCTTGGCCTGCAGGGCTTTGGCGGCGAAATGTTTGAGCTGGGCGTAGGACTTGAGGTACTCGGTGTAGCCCATGCGGACGAATTCCTCGAGCGCACGGATCTTCTTCTGCTCGCTGAGGATCACCGTCTGTTGCTGGGTCGTCTTGCGCAAGGCCTCCCATTCCGCGATGGTGCGCAGGCTGGTTTGGATCTTGTCGTGGATGTTCTCCGCCACCAGAGCCATCTCCTCGATGACCTTCTGCTTATAGTAGAACTTGGGAAAGCTATCTTGGAGCTTCTTGTCGACCTTCTTGAACTTGGTCGTGAGGGTATCGGACTTCGATTTCTGGTTCGAAGTCAGCAAGGAGGCGTAACACTCGTCGACATCTTGGTCGAGTTCGCGAACGGCCTTGACCAAGCGGCGCAAGTCCTTGAGGTGGTTTTCGCGGCCTTCGATCTTTTTATCGACGATGACGCGATCGAACCTTTCCTTGGGCGGTTCGCTGATCAGCTTCTCGGCGAGGGCGATGTGCTCCTTACCGCTGAAGCCGAAGCTGTAGATGATGCGTTTGACCTCATTCTCGGCATCCTCGATTCGCTTGGAGATCTCGACCTCCTGCTCGCGAGTCAGCAGCGGCACTTGCCCCATCTGCTTGAGGTACATGCGGACTGGATCATCTAGGATGTCCAGGCGGCTTTTGTCGTCCTCTTCCTCGGGTTCGGGCTGCTTGACCCGGTCCACCTCGGCCTGGTCCACGATCTCGATCTCGAGGTTGCGGAGCTTGCTGTAGATCTCGTCCAGGTCCTCGGGGGAGATGATGCTGTCCGGCAGCGCATCGTTGATGTCGCTGTAGGTGAGGTAGCCCTGCTCTTGGGCCAAGCGGATGAGCTCTTTGATCTTCTCCGCTAGCTCGGGATTGGATCCGGCCTTGCCGGGAAGAGCGACATTCGGAGATGGCCCTGAGGGGGTGGACGCAGTGGCAGGCGATGCTTTCGAGTCGCCATGGCTGTGGCTCCCATGCGACCCAGCGCCTGCGGAGGAGCCAGTGTGCGAGCTAGAACCCTTCTTGCCACGGACGGCAGGTGCGGGCTTCTCTTTTTCTTTCTCTTTCTCGGGCTTGCGGCCGCGCTTCTTAGTATCGGACTTGTTAGACTTAATAGGAACTGGCTTTCTGCCTTTGGATTTCACCATACGTTATTGTGCTCCCGGCTTAAGGGCGCGAAAAATAGCCGCGCAGTATGTTGGCGGCCGACCACGGCGTCAAGGGGTATGGCCAGGGCGTACCCTTCCATTGAGACCCTACCCACTCATCATTCGCCGCCGTACGGTCGTGATGAATTTGTTGGCAGGCCGAGGGTTTAGGAGACCCATGCGGAGATGACTCCAGCGGAATCCCACCTCTCGGCACAGGTAGCAACGACGACGGCTGTGCGGAAAAAGAACGAACCGCAATTAAAGGACTTCGCCCCCTTGCGGTCAAGAACTGCTATAGACCTTCGTGCAATGAGAGTGTCACGAGAAAAATCGAGTTTTCCCGTTCTGAGGAGATCAGGAGTTTTTTGCCTCCCCCTGGGGGTGCGGGGGAGCATCCTTCATCGATCCCGCTCGCGACGTCCGGATCCACCGCCCGATCCTGAACTCGAACCAGCCGGCGGAGCAGACCGCGCGGGGGCTGGCGACGGGGCGATCGATCGGCTTGGTCCCGGGGAACTGGGAGGGGCCATACTGCGGGCGGGGCTGCTCGGGCCGGGAGCCGAGGGCGCGAAGCTCCGTCCGGGTGCGGTGGAAAACCCGCTGGCAGGTGCCGGGGCCGAGCGGAACGTTGGAGTGGAGCGTTCTGGGCTGGGGGCTAGGCTTCGACTGGCAGGAGAGGGTGAAAAACTGGAGCCCGACGGCCGGATCGACGCCGCATTGTTGATTGGGCGGCTCGGCCCGGGCGAGGGTGAAGGCGAGGGCGAGGGGGCAGGGACGATCGAACGCGGGGTCGTCGGCATCGGACTTTGAAACGCCGGGACCGTGGATCTTGGCACCAGGCCACTGCCCGCAACACGCTCCGGCGGCACTGCTCGTCCGGGGGCGGTGCCGGCTTGGGTACCTAAGCTGGGGGCGGGTTGTTGCCGGGGAACGAAGGGTTGGCGAACAACGGGTGCCGTCGAAGGGATCGTCGTCCGCTCGGCCAGCGATGGAGCTGACGGGGAGGGAGTTGAAGTTGAGCGGCGTCCACCCGCCCCCGACGGCCCGGTGGGGGCAGTGCCCTGCAGTGCGGTGGCAGGAGCGGGGGTGATGGATCGAGAAGTGATGGTTGGTACGGGGCTTGCCGCGGGACGGGACGGAGTCGGGGTGCTCCGGGTGGCGGGAATGAAGACCGATCCGCCACTATCGCCGCCGTTCAGGGGGTTAAAGCTGGAGCGAGGAGAGCTTGATCCGGTTTCACGGCTGATGCCGGATGGCCGCGTCGTCTCTGCCAAACCGCTTAGCGCGGGTCCCGAACTGGTGCTGGTTTTCGTGGGTGCCCATCGTCCCGACGCTGGACTTGCTCCGGGGGCTGAGGGCGGGGCAGCGGCCAGCCGGGGGCTTTCAAGGACCGAACCGCCCTGACCCTGATTCAACCGTTCGCGTGCGCCACCGCTCGCGGTGGTCCAGGCGGTCTCCCGCACGGCGGCCTGGGGGATTGGAGCGCGGCTGGCACGAGCGACGGCTTGTCGTCCCACGCCTTCAAAAACCACGGTATTGTTGTTTCCCACGATGGTGTTGTTGATCACCGTCGAATCGCGGTAGAGCTTCGAGGCATGGGAGTGGGACGCGTAGTAATGGTGGGGGCGGTTGTCGCAGAACCTCGACCACGAGATGAACGTAAAATGCGAGAATCCCAAAGAGAACCCGAAATCGATCCCGACATGGCGATCATGATACCACCAGCTGGAGTTTCGGTAGTAGGCTCCCGGAGGTAGCGGTGCCCAGCCGCAGTGACTGGAGGTGCGGCGCCAGCAGACCCAGGAGGGACCCCAAACCGTGTCGGGAAACCACACCCAGCCATGGCGTCCGCTTTGGTGCCATCGGCCATAGTGGAACGTCGCCCATCCCCAGGGATAATCCGACATCCAGTACCACCCGTGATCGCTCCAGATCCAGCGACCTCCATCCGCATAGGGGCGCCATCCAGCACCCAGGACCGCGTAGTCTGGACGCCAGCAGCGTCCATAACCCTCCACCTCGACCCAAGCGCCGTAGGGGCTGAGCGCCTCAGTAAAATAGGATACGGTAACGGGCTGTTGGATGACCACTGGTTGTTGCACGACGACGGGAGTCTGCCCCGCGGGCGGCGGCGGGGGCGTCGCCAGCGGGGAACCGGGCACATAGTTCGGCGTGATGACGTTCGTGGTGGGCGCAGCGGCGAGCGCGGCCCCATCGGGAGTGGGAGGTGGAGGTTGGGGCGCGACCGTGGCAGCCTGAGCGGGCGGATTCGCGAGTGCGCTCGAGTTGGTGGCGATGGCGGCCGCGGCGGCGTCAGGAGCGGAGGATTTTCGCTGCATCGCGGTGATCACCGACGGTGCTACCCCCACATCGCTGAGATAAATCAGCTCATCGGGTCCCAGCTTAAAGGAGTTGGTTCCCTTTTCGACGAATCCCAACATGACTTCCTCGTTAACTCCGTTCTCGGCCAGCCGGGCGATCTCGGCGACTTCGGGAGCGAGGTTTTTGGGCGGCTCGACCTTGGCTGGCAGGGTGTTGGTGGAAGCTGGCACACCGGCGACGGTTGAGCTGGGGGCGGCCGCCGTTGGCGGCGCGAGCGTCGGCACCAATGGGTTGGTGGCCGTGTTCACAACTAGGGGAGCCGTGTTGGACACGGCCGTGACGGTCTTTGGCCCTTGGCTATCGAGTCCATTGCAGCCGGTGGTAATCGCCACCACCCAGACCCCACCTAACAAACCCGAAATACGACTCAGAGGAACGTTCATGGAAGTAGGCAAATGACTGTCTCAGCTACCACCTTAGCGTGATCTTGTTAGCTGATTCAATACAATCATAATTGCTACTGATGAGACGCTGGGGCTTGCTGGGTATTCATTGGGGCGGTGGAGGGAGATCACGGGTGGGTTTATGTGATGTTAATGAATTGTCTATAAACGTGTTGTGTGGCTTTTTCGGGTTGTTCTGGTTCTTGAGAATTCGGGAGACTTCACTATTGCCCTGCGCGGTTTCCCTAGTCACATTCATTGGCCGCAGAACATGAAAAAAAGTTCCCCTGTCTCTCGCAGCGGTCGATTCGCCAGCGGCCCGGCCGCCGATGTAGCCCAGTTTTCGGAATCGATCTCGTTCGATTGGCGTTTGTGGCGTCACGACATCCTTGGATCCAAGGCTCATGCCCGCATGCTCCAGAAGATCGGCGTTTTGACGGTGAAAGAGCTCCAGGCGATACTCAAGGGCTTGGACGGAATCGGTGCTGAGATTGCCCGGGGCGAGTTCCGCTGGAAATCGGAGTTGGAAGATGTGCACATGAACATCGAGTCGGAGTTGACCCGCCGGGTGCCGGCTGGAGCCAAGTTGCATACCGCTCGCTCCCGGAACGACCAGGTGGCTCTGGATGTTCGATTGTGGCTGAGAGACGAGCTTTGCCTGCTCGAGCCGGAGATTTGCACGCTTCAAAGCACTCTGGTGGCCCTGGGGCAGCAGTTCTCCGATGTCATCATGCCCGGCTACACGCACCTGCAGCGGGCTCAGCCGGTGTATTTCGCGCATCATTTGCTCGCTTACGTCGAGATGTTGGAGCGCGATCGGAGCCGTCTCGACGACTGCTATTGGAGGCTCAACGTGTGCCCCTTGGGCAGCGGGGCGATCGCGGGATCCACCCTGCCGTTGGATCGGGAAATGGTGGCGAAGCTGCTGGAGTTTACCGACGAGCGCGGCCGGCCGCGAGTGAGTCAGAACAGCATGGATGCCGTCTGCGATCGAGATTTCATGGTGGAGTTCTGCAGCGTTGCGGCTCTGATCGCAGTTCATCTCTCCCGGCTGTCGGAGGACCTTATTCTGTGGGCTAGTTCCGAGTTCAACTTCATTCGTATTTCGGATGCCTACACCACGGGCTCCTCGCTGATGCCGCAAAAGAAGAATCCGGATGTGGCTGAGCTGACTCGGGGAAAGACCGGTCGGGTGGTCGGCAACTTGATGGCGTTGCTGACGCTACTCAAGGGGCTGCCGATGACTTACAATCGGGATCTTCAAGAAGACAAAGAGCGTCTGTTTGATACGGTCGACACCGTTCGCGCCTGTGTGCGACTGATGAGTGGGATGTTGTCGAACTGCACGGTGAATCGTCCGGTGTGCGCGGCCGCGGCGGCCGATCCGGCCCTGCTCGCCACCGACCTGGCCGACTACTTGGTCAAGAAAGGCATGGCGTTTCGTCAGGCACATCATGCCGTGGGGGCCTTGGTGGCGTTGAGCGAGCGTAGTGGCAAACCATTGAACCGGCTCTCGTTGGCGGAGTTTCAGTCGGTTGAAAAGGAATTCGGCCCCGATGTGATGCAGATGTTCGATCTCCAAAAAGCGATGGATCGTCGTCGGATTGTGGGAGCACCGGGCACGCGCGAGGTTGCCAAGCAGCTGGCCTCGTGGCGGAAACGGCTTTCGGATAGTTAGCTTAGTCTTACGCCTTTCCGCCCGCGTCTTTGCGCCGCTGCGTCACCGCGTTCTCTTCTCCATGACCCAGGCCTCGTTTCGGTTTCCAAAGCTGTGAAGCTTCACGCGAAGGAAAAGGCGCTATGGGGTGCGGAGACAAGTCCTGAGCATTACCCACAAGTTGCTAGGGCAACCCTTAGAATACTGCAGGGATTCGAAGTGGGTGAGAAAGGTGGTGAAGTCGCGACCGGCTCGGCGGCCTTATACCGGGCTTTCAGCCCTGGAGGGGAAAATGGATGTTCACCTGGGGTTGTCACCCCAGGCTGGGATGGGACGCACCGTCGGTGCTTAAGCCCGAAGGGCCTTCGACCCACTACCAAACTCAGCATCGGCCATTGAGCCCAGCTTCGCATGGGATTCACTAGTGGTGGCTGAGTCAGCGGGCCACAGGCCCAGCATCATTCCAGCCTGGGGTGACAACCCCAGGTTTCCTCACCCCACACACGCTGAGGGCTGAAAGCCCGCACCATCGCGGGGAGTGACGAGCTGAATTCGACCTGGTTCTCAGCACACCCGACCCGGCGCAATTCCCTTGGGATAGAGACCAAAGCGAGCGAGAACTTGTGGCTAATGCTTAGGACATGTCTCCGCTTTTCCTGCGCGCGGCGGAGTGGCCTATGGTGCGCCCACTATAAACGCCTGGTTTTAGAGCTCTGTTGGATCGCTGCGGCTAAAGAAACGCGAAGGCGCGGTGGCGCGGAGACGCAGCGGGGAAAGCGGTGGGCCATGTGGAGTTAAGATTCCGATATAGCTGGGTGATTTCGCCGCGCTGAGAACCGCTACCGGTTGGTGAGCAGGGCTTGCCTTGGGTGATACCGGGGACTACGTTTTGCCCGTGAACCCCTTTGTGCTGTGCTGCATACTCGTGATGTCGGCGTTCGCTTCCTCGCTACGAGCGGCTTCGGTTCCTGAATTCTCCAGTCCGGGCGGACACTATCCGCATCCGATGGAGCTGCTGCTCTCCACCACGAACCCCGCAGGTTCTGTTCGATTCACCCTCAACGGCAACTCGCCTTCGAACAGTTCAGCTACCTTCACTAGCCCGTTGACACTTGTGGATCGAGCTGGACAGAGCAATGGCATCTCCTTGATTCCGGGCACGGCGACGGTAAACCAGCACACGGATGGCTGGAAGCCGCCCAAAGGTTTGGTTCCGAAGGCAACGGTGGTGCGGGCACAGGTTTACGAGACGAACGCTCCGGCAGGTCCGTCGGTAACTCACACCTATTTCGCGGGGCGCAACCCCATGAGGACCTACGGGCTTCCGGTAGTGTCAATCGCTTTGTCGACCAATGATCTTTTCAACTACAACACGGGAATCTACATGTTGGGCCGCATCTTCGACGACTACGTGCGCACCCATCCGGGGGAACCGCTGACGGGGCACACCCCGGCCAACTACACTCAACGAGGGCCGGCTTGGGAGCGTTCGGGCTATCTAGAGTGGTTCGAGCCGGATGGCCGTCGCGCGTTTGCACAGGGAGTGGTGGTGGACATCCAAGGCCAGTCTTCACGCTCATTTCGTCAGAAATCACTTGGACTCAAGTCGATCGACGACGGCTTTGCTCCGGATGATTTTCGCTACCTCTTTTTTCCAGGTCTGACGAATCGGCAGGGCGAGGTGATGACGCGCTTCGATCACCTCCGACTGGCCAACTCGGGTAATGATTGGGCGTACACGCTGATGCGTGATGCGCTTTGTCATCTGCTGGTTCAATCCACCCGAATCGACACGCTCGCCTACCGGCCGGTAGTGGTCTATCTGGATGGAGAATTCTGGGGAGTTCACAATCTGAGGGAGCAGCAGGATCCTGACTATATCAACGATCACTATGGGGTTCCACAAGCTGAGGTAGTGATTTGTCAGGGGCCGGGATCGTTGATGGAGGGGCTGGCCGGCGATGAGAAGCATTACGCGGACATGGTGAAGTTCATCGCGACCAAGGATATGGCGAACGCGACCAATTACGCGGTGGTTGGCCAGCTCATGGACATTGAGAACTTCATTGCCTATCAGGCGGCCGAGATCTATTTCGCCAATGCAGATTGGCCGCACAATAACATCCGCTTTTGGAGGCGTCGTACCGCGAGCTACGAGCCGAATGCGCCCTACGGGCACGATGGCCGGTGGCGATGGCTGTTGTTCGATGTCGATCTTGGCTACGCGCATGTCTGGACGACCGGGGTGAGCGAGAATTCGCTCGCATTGGCTAAGGATCCGAACGGCCGGTTGGGAATTCCCAACCATTGGTCCACCCTGATCTTTCGTCGGTTGCTGTTGAACACCGGGTTTCGCAACCAGTTTATCAACACGATGGCGGACTTGCTCAATTCCAGCTTCCGGGAGACCCGTGCGAGCAGTGTGATTCAGCAGATGCAAACGATGCTGACTCCGGCTATGGCAGATCATATCGCCCGGTGGCGGACGTCCAACGATTCTACCAACGGGTGGAGGACCGAGGTGGCGAATCTTCGCTTCTTCGCCAGTCAACGTCCCGTGAACGTGCGGCAGCACCTGGTCTCGGCGTTTCCGCTGGGCGGCTTTGCGAATCTCACTTTGGACATGGAGCCGCGTGGGGCCGGGGAGTTCCAGCTCAACACGCTGCGAATTAATGAAAGCACCGAAGGTAACAATCCAACGAACACGTTTCCGTGGCGCGGAACTTACTTTCGAGCGGTCCCTGTGCATTTGGAAGCGGTTCCTCGCCCAGGCTACCGCTTTGCGGGATGGAAGGGCCTGCCCCAGCTAGGCACGACTCAGTCGTGGACGTTGACCCTGGGTGGGGCATCGAATGTGGTGGCGCAGTTCGAACGGCATTTGCGCGCCCACGAGTTGCTGTCGGGGCCCTATCTCTTCGAGTCGTGGCCGAAGGCGGCGCCGTCCGGCAGCTATCCGGATCGCATGCTCTTCGAGCAAACGATGCAACGGGATCCGGGCTTGGACACCCCTCTCACTTCCGAGTGGACGCTCGGCTATGCCTATGGAAGTCGCAGTCGGATTCAGGGTCTCGATGCCTTGGGGGTGGGTTTTCTAAATACCAGCGATCCGCAGGCGGCCGCAGGTGCAGGTTTCGTGGGTAGCGCGGTTCTCGCTCTGGACACACGGGGGGTGACGAACGTGGTGGTGAGTTGGGTGGGGGGGACCCTCGTGCCGAACGAACAGACTTACGCGTTGCGGCTACAGTACTCCGTGGGCGACGGTCTTTTTTCGGATGTGCTCGATCCAACGGGGGCACCGGTCGAGTATGTGCGGAACGAGGTCGCGGGACATGAGCAGATCATGGGGCCGGTTCGTCTTCCGGCGACGGCGAACGATCAGCCCTATGTTCGCCTGCGCTGGAAGTATTATCAAGTTGCGTCGGGTAAGGGGCCAAGAGCCTTGCTGCGTTTGGATGACGTGCTGGTCGCGGCGGAGGGGGAGACTGTGCCGCCACGAATTGTGCATCTCCATCCTCAGGCCGATTCCCGGGTTGAACTCGTGTTTGCGGCGACACCGCGAACGCTTGTGGGGGTGGAAACTTCCGTCGATCTTCAGCGATGGTCGGTCACTTCCGAGACAGCGGTCAGTGATTTGGCGGGAGGAGGTCGAGTATTGGTCTCGGTTCCGAATGCCGGTGCCGCTGCGTTCTTTCGACTTACGGTGAAGCGATGATCCGCGTTTAGCTTTTGACTTTGCGGGTCAGTTTGCTAACAAGCTCCTCGAAATCCACAAGCTGCACGTCAAGTGCTCCCAGGCGTTGGCCTGCGTCCCCTTGCCAACGTCGGGGGATCTGCTGTCTGACTTTTGTCAGCCACGGCGGATGGCCTGGTACTCACTCGAACACAAGTACGACTATGTATCTACGATCGTTTCTCACAACGGCGTGCGCGGGGATTGTTCTCTCCGCGCTGAGCTTGCACGCCCAAGAAGGCCCGTTTGATCCTGGACAATGGCCGGCGACCATTGATCCCACAAAGCTGGTTAATTATGTTGCCGTCGATGGCTTTTTGAGTCCACCCAGCGAGTCGTGGGACGGCACGGCTCTCGCGATCCAAACTGGCGGGGATCAGATTACCACACCGGTGACCCTTGTCGGCGTCGGTGGCCTGAAAGCGGATGCCCAGTACCTCAATGTCAAAGACAACCAGTCCGCCCGATGGGAGTCTTTTGGACAAATCGACATTCTGGTGCAGTTCTTCGGGAACGGAGCCATCCTCACTGCGGCCGGCAATCCGAGAAACTTTAACTTCCTGCAAGGATCCTTGCCGACCCTGACTGCCCCGAACGGTGGTCAACTTCCCCGGGAAGCGCGTAACGGGCGTTGGAACTGGGCCTTGTTTTCCGTTTCGAATAACGAACTGCCGGATGGTTCTGGACTGCGTTTCGTGCGCGGCGGATCGGGCGTGAACGGCGGCACCATGCGGTTCGAGGCGGTGCCCGGCCTGATAGTTCGGGCCATCGCGTTCGGTGAACCGGGCGCCTTTGGACCGCGCGAGGAGATCAACAAGTTTCTGGAACCGTTGCCCTGTGAGCCGGAGCCCGAGACGAATTTGGTGGGCATCGATGTCCATGCTGGGACTTCGGATCACGTGGTGATCCTCAACAACGGCGATCAATTGACCACCATTGTCGAAGGGGTTGGTCCGGAGGGTGACAAGCGCAAGGCGGTGGTTGCGAACGGCTCGTTCATCAACTTCGCGGTCACGGACAACTACCTCGGACTTCCGTGCAATGACCCGCACGCGGTCAAAGTGTGCGTGGATTACTATGACGATCCGGAGAAGGCGGGAGTCAGTTTCGGACCAGAGGCTTTTTCCACGGATCGGGATGGATCCATCCAGATCGGAACACAGCGCCAATTGCTGGAGGGGACTGGAGTTTGGCGTCGGCGATCCTTCACCGTGGCCGGTGTGAGCCTGTTCGGCGTGAATGTGGCACCGTTGACCGCTGGACCGAGGTTTATCTTTGAGGGTGGGGCGGTGGCGATCTCCCGCTTTGAAATGGCCGTGTTGCGAAACGGGACTCATCCGTTGGCGAATCAAGATCCCCTGGCCGACTGCTTTCGGGACGACAAGATCTGCCAGGGCGTATATGGCAACTTCGCCGAAATGGATCTGGCTGCCGGGACCTTTGTCGGGCTGCAGCCTGGCAGTTCGGGCGGCGATCAGGTGATGATCCAGGAGGAGGCTGGGCCCACGAATGACCGGCGGATGTCGATTCGAGCGGCGTTAGGAGATGGCAACAATGGGTTTAATAACCAGTATCTCAATTTTGCCATCGTACCCATCGTCGTCGACGGGGAGGAACCCAAGTTGCCCTTCGGACCTTCCTCGCAGGACAATGCGCGCCTGGCCATCTGCATGACCTATTACGACGACCCGGATCTGATCGGTCAGACGTTTCGTCCGGAGGTCTACAAAACCGAGCAATTCGGCAGTGAGACGCTCGCTTTCACCCCCGGAAGCATAGCGGTCGCGCTGGAAGGGACTGGACAGTGGCGGGAGGCGTACTTCGAGATTCCGAACGTCAATTTCAGCGGCGTGAACCAAGGTCCGCAGGCCGCTGCTCGGTTTGTGGTCTCTCATCCGAACGGCAAGATCGCGTTCTCCCGTGTCCGTTACGCCGTGATCCGGCCCTGCGGGCCGCTCGCGGACGTGAACCTGTTGGAGGACTGCAAAGGCGTTCGCCTGAGCTTGGCCTCCCTCGCGAACGGCAAGCTCAAGTTCAGCTGGCCGAAGACGCAGGTTGGTTACTCGCTGCAAACTTCGTCCACGATCGGGGCGGATGCGGTTTGGACCACCTTGGGGGATGTGCCGGTCGAAGAGGGTGAAACCTTCACCATCGAACTGACGCCCGCTGGCACCGGCTACTATCGCCTGGCGAAGTAAGGTGCCTCAGCTTGGGGTTGGTTAACAACGAGGGCATCGTGCGAGTTGCACGGTGCCCTTTTTGGTTTCTGCGGTGGGTGAAGGAAAAGCAGCGTCCGAAGCAACTTACTCCAGTGGTGTGGGAAGTGGGGTGGCTTTATGGACTGCGGAGACACGTCTCCGCTTTTCGTGCCCGCAGCGGAGTGGCTGGAGGTGTTCCTGGTGAATGCCGGCGTGGGCGGGAATGAGGCGGCGTGAAGGAACAGCGGTGTCGTGCCACCGCGGTCCATAGGGCGGGCGATCTTCCCTTTCGTGAAAGGCGGGGTTAGCCGTTCCTTCTGGGATTGGCAACGGGTCAGCAGTTTGGTGAAGATGTCACCCATGAACTGTCTGACTGCTCTGCACTCGTCTTGGCATTGGGTTCCCGGGGTCGTGGCTACTTTGTTTTGCGTTGCCACCACCTTCGCCGCTCAGAGCATTCCGTTTCCGGATCCGCGGTTGCCGGTGTACGGCCTTGGTTGGTACGCGGAAGATCAACCGCGCCTGATCCGGTTTCCCGCGCGCCTTCAGCCCTCTCTCACTCCTGCGGTGCGCGGACTGGCCCAGCATCCGAGCGGTGCGCGAATTCGGTTTCGCACCACTTCGAAGCAGGTGGGGCTGCGCGCGCGCAACCCGTCCTTCTCCAACATGCATCACATGGCGAGCATTGGTGAGAATGGCTTTGATCTCTACGTGAATGGCCAGTATCGCGCGAGCGCCTCTCCCGATGCTCAGGGCGTGATCAAGGTCGATTGGAAATGGGCTGGGGAGGCTGCGGTGTGGGATGTCGAAATCTATTTGCCGCTCTATAAGGCTGTCACGATCGAGGAGCTCATTTTGGAAGATGGCGCTCAGGTGTTGCCGCCGACCCCTTATGCGGTCTCCCAGCCCGTGGTTTACTACGGATCTAGCATCACTCAAGGTGGATGCGCCTCGAATCCGGGAGGATCTTACCAGGCCATTCTGGAGCGACGGCTCAATGCAGACTTTATCAACCTGGGTTTCAGTGGCAGCGGCCTTGGAGAGATCCAGATCGCGGAGGCGATGTTGGAGCTGGACCCTTCCTGCATCGTGTTGGATTTTTGGGCCAACCCTTCCTTCGCGGTCTACCAGCAGAAGCTCCCTCCGTTCGTGGCCAAGCTCCGGGAGAAGTTTTCACGGGTCCCGATCCTGGTGGTTTCACCGTTTTATTTCTCGAGTGAAGCAGCGGATCCAAAGGTGGCGGCGGAGCAATCCTCGAAACGCGAATTCTGTGCGCGGTTCGTGCGGCAGGCGCGGCGTTCTGGAGACGCTCGGATCTTTTTCGTCGATGGTCTTGCGATGCTGAATGCCAAGCAGGCCGATGGCTTGGTGGACGGCGTTCATCCCAACTCGCTTGGGTTCTACCACTGTGCGAACGGCTTGGAAGCGCCGCTTCGCCGGGCGCTGCGACTGCGGTGACGGGCCACCTGTTCTCGTCTCTCGGGGCCTTTGGCGTCAGGGATCGCTGATCACAGCGCGGTAGAAGCGAGCCGTCGATCCATCGTGAGCGTCTTCTACTGTCCTCAGTAAGGTTTGAGCTGGCACCAGGAAACGATTGGACGGCACGTCCAGCAGCCGCCACGACGAAGGGTCATCCAGATTGGAAGTGAACTCGACTTGAACGGCCCGGTTGGCCGGGTGGGGAAACTCGAGTGCAACCTTACCGTCGACTCGACTGCAGGTGACCTCCCATCGGCTGGCGACATTGTTCGGATCAGTCTCACTGAGCCATTCCAGCCAGTTGTCACGTCCGTCCCCGTCGGGATCATCCTGTGGTCCCGCGGGAGGGGATTCTGTGGTGACAAAGTGAATGAACTGCCACGTGTCAAAGTCCACCGTGCGAGGCAGCTCATTGGTAATCCAGTGGGCGAGAAGACGGATGTCGGCAAGGTCCAGTACGGTTGAACCCAGGGGCGGCATCTGTCGGGGGCCTCGCGTGGAGATCCGTTGCAGAAGCATCGAGTTCGCTTCGGAGCCGGGTGCAACGACACGGTCCTGATCGGAACTGCTATTCTCAGTCAGCGCACCGTTAACGATGCCAGCCTGGGAAAGTGGAACATGCGCTCGAGCATCCCATTGACCGAGGGCGGTTCCTCCGGGTCGGTGGCAGGAGGCGCAATTGGCGGAAAGGTAGGAGCGCACTCGCCACTCCGCGCTCCAGGCTTCGTTGGTGGCGTGAGCCAGGCGGGGGAGCACCTCGGGGTTGGGGAACGGCGTGGAGAAGTAGCCGGCACTCTGGAGTTGAGCGAGCTGGTTTTGGGTGGCGCCGGACGAGGTGGTATCGCGATTCAATTGGGCCGTGCCGAAACCGAGGGCGTAGCCCGCGGCCGGGGTGTGGCAGGCGACGCATTCAGACCGACTGGGATAGCGCCAGACCTGCGTGCGGGTGGTGCCGCCATCGTGGACAACGAATGATTCCTCCAGCCCCGACTCCGGGACCAGGCTGGCGTTGGTCAGCGAACTGCCCCAGCGGTAGGTCACGCCATACACCCCGGCGGAATTTCGGACCAACAGGCGTGTCTCGAGCCGACGCTTTGACTCCGGCACCCCGTTGGTGAGCTCCAGATCGAAGTGCTTGATCCATACGGTCCCGGTAGGGAAGTTCCAGCTCTCGTTGATCGACGTTTGAATCTTAAGATTCGGGTTGCTTCGAAATACCCAGCGGGTCTTAAGCGCATGATCGGACCAGAATGGCACGTTGATCTCGTAGGGTTGCACCCCGGTGTTAGGCGTCAGAGCCATGGTGGGATCGGTGAGTTGATGCAGGTTGGTGAAGGCCCCGGTCTGCAGAAGGGTGGGAGGCAGAGCGGATCCCACGCTGGTTCCGGGATCTGAGACTAGCCGCTTGATCTGATCTTCGCTCTGATCGGCTGAGAGAATGTCGCCGTTTCGTGGGTCGACGCCAAAACCCGCGATGCTGGTATCACCGGTGAGCCGGGTGAAAGGAACCGTATTCGTGCCGGTGGCGCGGAGCGCCCAGACGTTGCCACTGACGTAGTCGGCAAAGACATAGGCACCATATAAAGATGGGATGCGGGAGCCGCGATAAACCAATCCTCCGGTGATGGAATTTCCGCGATCGGGTCCTGATCCATGGATGTATTCGGCGATGGGTCCGTCAAAACTCACGCCCGCAGGCGGCCCAACACGCGGGCCAGGATGCAAGCCCTCGCGAAAGCTCCAGCCATAGTTGCCACCTTTGCGCACCAGGTTGACTTCCTCATAAACGCCTTGTCCGACATCGGCGAGGTAGAGTTCTCCGGTCAGGGAATCGAAACTGAACCGCCACGGGTTGCGGAGCCCCACCGCGTAGAACTCAGTTCGCACCGAACCGGGGTCCACGGGCCGGCCGTTGAATTCGGTGGCTCCGACCCACGGGTTGTCCGCCGGGATGCGGTAGGGGATGGGGGTCTCAGGCCCTCTTTGATTGGCCGGATGGCGGTTGGCGGGGAGGCTCGTTGCGCGCGCATCCACGTCGATGCGGAGCAGGCCGGCGAAGAAGTCGCGATCGATCCGCTGGCTGTTCAGGAACGCGTCATTGCCACTGCCTTCATCTCCCAAGGACACGTAGAGATAGCCATCGGGTCCAAAATGAAGATCTCCCCCATTGTGGTTGGAGGCCTCGTCGAACTGCTCGAAAAGGATCTCCTCGGTGGCGGGATCGGCGCTATTCGGGTCGTCCGCGGAGGTCCGCATTCGGGAGAGTCGATCGTGGAGCGCATTGGTCCCTTGTGTCGTGGTGGATCGGGTGGTGTAAAAGAGGAAGAACTGCCGATTCGTGGCGTAACCAGGGTGGAAGGCCAGTCCCAGCAGCCCCTGTTCTCCGCCGGAGATGATGCGGCCTGAAATGTTGAGAAACGTGGACCGATTGGGATTAGCCAGGTTGGTGATGACGGAGATCTGCCCGGCCTGCTCGACCACAAAGAGGCGGTTGGTTTCCCCGGGAGGACTGCTGATGGCCACCGGGTTGATGAAGCTCAACCCATCAAAGGCGTTGATGAAGCGAAGGCCTTCGGATCGGGGTTCCTGTGGCATCTTCAAGGTCGAGGGCTGACGAGGGTCGGGTAGAACGGCCGTTAAGCTCATTCCGAATACCACATCGGAGTTGGCTTCGGGGTCTTGGTGAACTTCAACGGCCAGCACGTTGACCCCGGGGAAAAGGTTGGTTTCGATGAGCGGTCCCGACAGGTGGAACACTTCGAATGCGGTCACCTCATGTGGGACCGCGACGGTCTCGTCCTGGATAGGGTTGGGTGGCTCTGGCAGGCGCAGCCGTTTGACCTCTCGGCCGTTAAGATAAAACACGGCCCCGTCATCGATGAGGTTGCTGCAGACCAAGGTGATTCCGACCGGGGAGTTGGTGAAGAGGAACGAGGTTCTGAAATAGTAGGTAGATCGGCCGGGTTGAAGGCGGGTGCGGAGTCGGGCGGTAACAAAGGGGTTGCCTGATTCAGCGGCAAACAGCCCGGCGGATTGGGGAAGGGCCGAATCGTCGAAGCCCAGTTCCGCCCAGGTTTGGCCTGCGTAGCCCGAGGTTTGGTTGTAACGCCAGGACTGATCCAAGGGGAACAACGATTTGGTCTCTTCCTGTCCCAGCAGACGGAGGGCAGGAAACTGGATGCTCAGCACCAGGCACCACAGACAGAATCGCAGAAGGTCATATCGGATCGGGACATGCATATATCCGCTCAACCATTGACTCATTTGGCACTTGCGTCAACTGGCGGGCGGAGGGTTTTGCATTGTGACCCGGGAGGTTTCGTCTAAGGTGTGCTATCTGTTCCTGTGGATTTAATGGCGATCACCGCTCAACCTTTTTTGTCCTTGGGTTTCCTTCGACGCGCCCGTCGAGCCGGTGGGGTGTGTCTTATGGGCAGCTGGCTTTTGCTGTGGCCATTCCTCGAGGCGGCGACGCCTGACTCTGGGGTTCTCTATCTGACCGGGTTCGAGCAGGCCGCAGTGCCTCCATTTGTGCTAGGAAATCTTCACGGGCAATCGGGTTGGCGGGTGCTGGCAGGCGATGCGGAAGTCGTTCAACCGGCGGTGGGTAGAGGCACCCAATCGGTCTCTGCCCGCCAAGCCGAGGTCGAACTGGGGATCCGTGCGGCTGCACCGGTAGTGTGGGTCGATTTTTTGGTGAGCGGTGGCGGATCTGATTGGCCGCCCATGATCCCCAGCGGCCCCGCCAGCGTCGTCCTGGTTCTCGGCTCCCAGAGGGGCGTGTTGGCTCTCGATGGGGACGGGGAGGGGAACGGCATTTTTCTTCCGGCGACCCAGGGTTATAGCCTGGCCGGGGAGGATCCTCGCCGTGTAAGTATTCGGATTGACTATGAAAACCGCCGCTATGACGTGTGGCTGGATGGGGTGCGGAGATTGGGGGGCTTGGGCTTCAAGGACCGGGCGATTTCGAGCCTCGAGTTCTGCCGGTGGCTTTCCGGCCTGCCAGCCTCGCTGGATGATTTTAGCGTGACGCTTTGGGGACTGGATCGGGACGGTGATACCGATGGGTTGACGGACCTTGATGAAGTCAAATTCCATGGTACGCGAGTGGACAATTCAGATACCGATGGGGACGGAGTCTCGGATGGCACTGAGGTCCAAGTGGGATCGGACCCGCGGTGGGCGGGCGATGGGTGGGGACTCATGATCGAGGCGCTGGACAGCACGCATCATCGCATCAGGTTTCCGACGCTCCCGGGTCGGAGCTACTATTTGGAGAGTCGGCCGGCTGTAGTGGGGTTTGAGCCCTGGCTTAAAGTGGCAGGAGTCTCTCCGACCCGGGGTGATGGCGGTGCCGGATTTTTCATTTTGCCCAACGGCCATCATCCGGTGTTCTATCGAGTGATCGCTGAGCCATGAATCTTCCTTTGTCTAGAAGTCGACAGACTAAGCGGACCTCCAGGTGGGGGCGTCACGACGCAGGCCCAAGCCTGTCTGTGCTGTGGATAGTCGTGCTCCTCTGCTTGGGTTGTCGCTTTCCTGTCGCGGCGGCGGCTCCACTCGGTCAATGGGTGCTATCGAAAACCAATGTGAGCGGGGGAATGGTGCGAAACCAGGCGGGCTCTCCGGACGGCCAGTTCATGGGGCCTTTGACTCTCACCTCCGACCCTGAAGCGGTGCTGTTCGATGGGGTTCAAAATTTCGTGCAGCTCTCTCCCGCTTTGCCGCCGACGGTGCTTCCGCGAACCAATCTGAGCGTGGGGGCGTGGGTGGCGATGCGCTCCGCCGGACAGTGGCCTGGTATTGTCGGGTGTCTGCAGGACAACGGGGATTTCGAACGCGGCTGGGTGCTGGGAGCCCACGACTCCAAGTTTTACTTCGCGTTAACCAGCGATGGAACTTTGAACTACCTGTATGCTCCCAGCGCCTTTCAATTGAATCGGTGGTATCACGTGCTCGGGACCTATGATGGAGTTCAGCAGAAGCTCTTTATCAATGGGCGGTTGGTCGCGACGGCGGGGACGGAGAAGGGGGCCGTTCTTTATTCTGCCGCGCCTTATGTCCTGGGGGCGTACAAGGATGACAACGAGTTTTATCCTCTCGATGGATGGTTGCGCGAAGTGGCAGTCTACGGCCATACCCTGTCGGCTCCAGAGGTGTTGGCCACCTATCAGAGCCAGAGCAATCTCTTCCCCGCCACGATCCAGCTCCCTCCGCCCAAGCCATCCCCGTTGTTGGGACCGGTGGTTCGATTTACTGATCCCAGCAGCGCCGTTGTGGAATGGCAAACGGCCACCCCCGTTCGGACGTCGTTGGAATGGGGAGTGGCGGAGGCTCTGGAGTCGGTCGTAGCCGATTCGGTAATGAAGACGGTCCACGAGGTCACCTTGCGAGGGTTGAAGCCGAAGACACGGTATTTCTTTCGCGTCGAGGCGAATGTCCTGCCTCCCTCGACCCCAGTCACGTCCCCGATCTACGATTTTGAAACAGACTTCAATTACACCCTGCCGCCGATCGACCCGCGGCTGGCACCTTTCCCAGCGGACGACCGTACGGAGTGGTATGGAAAAATAGCTGAATCGATTCTGGCGGAGACAGGAATCACTCGGGGCTATGCTTTGGACTACGGGGCGATCGATGGACGTTTGGCCTGGGAGTTGGTGCGTCGGTCGGACCTGCAGGTGATGGTGGTGTCCTCGAACGCCGCCGTCGTCCAGGAACTTCGGTTGCGGCTCCAGGCATCGGGATTGTATGGGACGCGCATCTCCGCCGTTCACACTTCGCTGGCGGCACTGCCTTACACCAAGAATTGGTTCAATATGATCCTATCTTCCTCCGCGCTTCACGGCGGAGCGCCTGCGGGAGTTGCGGCCGAACTGTTTCGCGTGCTGCGGCCATCTGGAGGCATCGTGCTTCTGGGAAACCCTGACGGGATGGCCGACTCATTTCCGCGTTCGGCCGAGTGGGAGGCCTGGTTGCGTGGAGGAGTGCCTGCCGACTCGATGGATGTGGTGGTCACCCCGGGACGGGGACTGCGAGGAACCCGTCGCGCGTTGCCTGGTGCCGGACAATGGACTCACAACTTTGCCGATCCGGCTCAGACCGTTTGTAGTCAGGACGAGCGCGTTCTGGGCCGTGATATGAAAGTTCAGTGGTTTGGAGAACCCGGCCCCCGGGGGTTCACGGATCGGCAAGCTCGGAATCCATCTCCGCTGGTCGCCAACGGCACCCTGTACACCCAGGGAAACAACCGTTTGGCGGCTCAAGATGCGCACAATGGACGAATGTATTGGTCGCTTGAAATTCCCGAGCTTCGGCGGGTCAACATGCCGCGTGATGGTGGGAATTGGTGTGCCGATTCCACCTCGGTGATGGTCGCCCATCGCCAGTCCGTTCTCCGACTGGACGCGCGCACCGGCCGAACGCAACGCATCTACTCTGTGCCCGAGGCGGCCGAGGGTTACGACTGGGGCTACGTGGCCACGGTCGATGATCGGCTCTATGGCAGCTCGGTGAAGAAGGGGTCATTTTACACGAAGTATGATGGGAGCTGGGAGTTTTGGTATGATTCAACCACGGCTTTGAACGAGATCTCGAAGATCTGCAGCCATCGCCTGTTCTGCCTGGCGAAGGCCGATGGAACTTCGCTGTGGAGCTACACCAACGGGGTGGTGATTAACAACACCATCGCCATTGGTGGGGGGCGGATTTACTTCGTCGATTGCCGGAACCCGGCCATCCTCAACTATGCCAGTGGCCGCATTGACAGCGCCAACCTGTGGAGGAGCAACTCCATTGTGGCGCTGGACGCGCGCACGGGGGAACTTCTGTGGGAGAAACCCCTGGCCGTTCCGGTGAGCCCGTATCCGGTGGTATTCTACCTTTCCTACGCCGGAGAGCGGTTGGTGCTCAACGATTCCACCACTCAATACAACGTCTTCTGTTACTCAGCGGCTGATGGCAGTCAGATTTGGAAAAAGTCGCATGCCTGGAATCGAAATCATCACGGCGGGCACATGTATCACCCGGTGATCGTTGGTAAACAGGTGATTGTGGAGCCCTACGTCTACGATTTGGAAAGCGGTGCAGTCATTCGGTCGGGCTTGCCGGAGCGGGGCGGGTGCACCACGATGTCGGCTGCGGCCAAAGCGGTTCACTATATTAATTGGGACTACGCGAAGGGATCCCCGTTCATCTGGGATCTCGACACCCAGCAACGACGCGAGATGGCGGGGACTCGCTCGAGTTGCTTCCTCTCCTTGATCTCCGGGGAGGGGATGGTGCTGATGCCAGCGGCGAGCGCGGGTTGCGCCTGTCGATTCCCGATTCAGTCCACGATCTCCTACGCTGCACCATGAGTCACACCCAAGCCTCCGGTTCCACCGCCAACGACCTACGCTTCGTGACACGGGCAGGCCGAGGGTGGGCTGTCATCGTCACTCTTTTGGCATTCTGGACCGGTGCGGCGTGTGGGCCGGTCGCTGCGGCGGACTGGCCTACCTATATGCGGGATGCTCAGCGCAGTGGCATCACGTCGGAGGCGCTCCGTACGAATCTCGGGGTGGCCTGGGTCTATCCGCGTGTCA
This sequence comes from Verrucomicrobiales bacterium, assembly GCA_016793885.1. Taxonomy (NCBI): domain Bacteria; kingdom Pseudomonadati; phylum Verrucomicrobiota; class Verrucomicrobiia; order Verrucomicrobiales; species Verrucomicrobiales bacterium. The sequence continues at coordinate 8,257 of JAEUHE010000131.1, read as the reverse complement.
AGCGTCCGCATCCCGCCTGGCACGACGAGGCCAAGCGGGACTACTCCGTCGACATTCCGTCGCAACGGCCGTTCAAACAGCGGAACCTGTTTGACCGTGTCAACCACGTGGCGGTGTCGGGAGGCAGAGTCTATCTCGCCTCCGCGACGGACCACACCATTCAGAGTCTCGATGCGGTGACTGGGGAACCGCGCTGGACCTTCTTTACCGATGGCCCGGCGCGCATGGCACCCACCGTGGATTCCGGACGGGTGTATGCGGGTTCCGATGACGGTTCGGCCTATTGCCTCGATGCTGTGCAAGGCACGTTGGTCTGGAAATACACTCCGGCGGGCCCGACGAATTATTGGGTCCCGAACAACGGCCAGCCCGTCTCCCCTTGGGCCGTTCGCAGCGGGGTTCTGGTGGATCGGGGCACGGCGTATTTTGCGGCCGGGATCTTCCCGAGTGAAGGAGTATACCTCTGTGCGGTCGATGCCCTCAGCGGGCAGTTCACCACGACCAATCATTGGAGGACCCGCCATCTGAATCAGGGGTCCATGCAGGGATATCTCCTGCTCTCGGGAACCCGCGTCTATGTCCCGGGCGGACGCAGCAACCCCTTTTACTTCAATCGATCGACGGGAGCGTTGTTGGGCCAGTACAATGACCGTGAGGCATCGGGGACCTTCGCGTTGTTGGCGGGCAACTCGTTCTTCTATGGGCGATCAGGCCGGACGTTGGGGCGCATTACCGAGTCGGGTTCAGCCGGCGATACCCTGGCGACCTACGATGACGGCAACGCGATGGTTGTGACCACCAACCGGAGCTATCTGTTGAGCGACACCGCATTAAAGGCATTGAGCCGTCCGGGACGAGCGACGCTGTGGACAAAGCCGGTAACCTCGGGGCACACCCTGATTTTGGCGGGCACGACTTTATGGGTGGGAGGGGACGGCGAGGTGTCGGCCTATGACGCCGCGTCAGGCAATCGTCTGTGGGCGAGTGCTGTAACTGGGCGGGCGGCGGGGTTAGCCGTTGCGGATGGACGTCTGTTCGTGAGCACGGACGAGGGATTGATCTACTCGTATGCCAGCCAGGAGGGTTCAGGACGAAGTGCTTTGATCCTTCGGTGAGGAGTCCGCGGAAAGGTTTATCAAGAATCGGGGTGGACAAAGAGCTGGAGTGAGGTGGACGGTTTGTCGATGGTCGTTGTTTCCATCCTAAATATACTGAATCGCGTTCTGCTCTCCAAGCATGAGAAACGAAAAACTCAGATTCTGGTTGGCTGGCCTTTACCTTGCAGGTGAGATTGAGCGTGGGGACCTGCTGAAGCAGGAACTCCATACACGGAACCAAGCCTCACCCATTTGAAATCATACCCGGGCCTGCTACCTCGAGTAGTTCAAGAACCACGCGAAGAGTTCTGGGTTGTTATAGGCTTCCGTCCAGGAATCATGGTCCGTTTCCGGATAGATCGTGAATTTGGGGGCGGTGTTGCCGGCCGCCTTGACCGCCTTGATCATCCGTTCGGACTCTTCGAGCGGAACCACGCTATCCTTGGCTCCGTGAAAGGCCCAGATGCCCAAAGTTTTCAGCGCCTTCCGCTGGCTTTCGCTCATGAGTAGCAATCGGATCCTCTCCCCGCCCCCACAGATCGGCGCGACCGCCGCAAAGCGTTCGGGATGTCGTGTGGCCAGGCTCCAGCTGCCGTAGCCCCCCATGCTCAAGCCCGTCAGGTAGATCCGCTTGGGATCGACTCGGTGTTTCCTGCTCAGCTTATCGAGCAGAGCCAGCAGCGTGGCATCGTCCCAAATTTCTCCCGCAGGGCATTGCGGCGACACCACGATGAACGGCAGCTTGGTCCCCTTTTCGATCAGCTTGGGCGGACCGTGCACCGCGACTTTGTTCAAATTGGTTCCGCGTTCGCCGGCGCCGTGCAAGAACAGGAGGAGGGGCCACTTCTTCTTACTGGACTTGTCGTAGCCCTCGGGAAAGGAGAGTAGATATCCCAGTTCATGGCGCGTTACTTCGCGGTGGGTGAAGCGTTCGCGGAGCTGCTGGGGCGGGGCTGGCTTCATGGTGGTGGAGGGCTCGGATTGAGCTGCGCTGGTCAGGCAGGCGACCAGCATCGCTGCGCCGAGAACTCGGTATTGAATTCGTTGCATCATGGTGTCGTCTGAGAAGCCTTAACATGTCTGGCGTTCCGAGGGAAACTCCGAAAATTCCTTTTGCAGTCTGCGGGTGAACGCGGCAGGTTTGTAATCGATCCTATGCGCTGTCATTTCAATGTGTCCCAGCCGGTGTTGGTTCTGTGGGTAGGGATCTATTGCCTAGCCGGCCTTTCCGCCCGGGCGGAAGGGCCTAGTTCGGCGGCTCTGCCAGACAAAATACGGTTTAATCGGGACATCCGTCCCATCTTTTCGGACACCTGTTTTGCCTGTCATGGCCCCGATGCCAAGGCTCGAAAGGGAAAACTGCGTCTCGATGTGCGCGAGGAGGCCTTGCGGGTTCGGGACGGCAAGGCCCCGGTCGTGCCGGGCGACAGCTCCCGCAGCGAGGCTTTTCGCCGATTGATCACCAAGGACGCGGATGATTTGATGCCGCCTCCGGACAGTCATAAAACCCTTTCGCCTCGCCAAATCGAAATCGTGCGGCGGTGGATTGATCAGGGAGCAGAGTATGAGGCGCACTGGGCCTACGCCCCGCTCAGCCGCCCCGCTCCCCCGGCCGTGGCTAAAAAAAGCTGGGTGCGGAACCCCATCGACGGCTTTATTCTGAGCAGACTGGAGCAGGAGGGGCTACGACCTTCCAAGGAAGCGGACGCGGAGACTTTATTCCGTCGGCTTCATCTCGATCTGACCGGCCTGCCGCCCAAGCCCGACGACGTTCGCCAGTTTCGAGCGGATCGATCGGACGCTGCCTATTCCCGCTGGGTAGACCGACTGCTCGATTCCTCGGCTTTTGCCGAGCGCATGAGTGTGTGGTGGTTGGATCTCGTGCGCTATGCGGACTCCGTCGGCTACCATAGCGATGTGCCGATGTCCGTCTGGCCTTATCGGGACTATGTGATTGAGTCCTTCCGTCGCAATAAACCATTCGACCGGTTTACGGTTGAACAAATTGCCGGCGACCTGCTGCCCGAAGCGACTCAGGAACAGAAGGTGGCTTCCGCCTACAATCGATTGCTGCAAACCACCGAGGAGGGGGGAGCCCAAGCGAAGGAATACGAGTTCTTATACGCTGGCGATCGAGTGAGGAATACGGCGATCGCGTGGATGGGGGCCACCTTGCTCTGCAGCCAGTGCCACGACCACAAGTATGATCCCTTCTCAATGAAGGACTTCTACAGCTTTGCCGCCTTTTTTGCCGACATTCAGGAACCGATCGTCGGCGCGCGGGGCCGGGGTACGCTTCTCACGAATGCAACCCAGCAGCGTCAGATTCAGGAGTTTGACGATGGGATTAGCCGATTGCGCAAGGCATTGGAAACCCCGACCTCTGAGCTGGCCGCGGAACAGCAGGCCTGGGAAGAGTCCATGGGCCGAGAGCCCGAGTGGCGAACGTTGGCGGTGGGTGCCCCGCGCAGCGCGTCTACCACCCAATTCGAGTCTCTCCCGGACGGGGCAGTCCGGGTGAAGGGAAGTGTTCCAGAGAAGGATCAGTTTACCTTCACGACATCGGTGGGGATGGAAACAGTGACCGGATTTCGCCTGGAGGTATTGAGCGATCCAGTGCTGCCGGCCAACGGTCCGGGCACAGCCAGCAACGGCAATTTCGTCCTGAGCGAGGTCTCGATCCAGGAAGGGGGACGCGAGGGAACCAATCGAGTACTGCGGCTCAGCCGGGCGGTGGTCGATTTCTCGCAGGATGGCTATGCGGCGGATAAGCTCATCGATGGCAAGCTGGACACGGCCGGTTGGGCGGTTCTCCCTCAGATCGGCAAGAATCACTACGCGGTGTTTGAACTCAAGGAGCCGCTCCGAGCGACGGCGGACACCGTCGTTCGCTTTCAGCTCAGTTTCCAGTCGCAGTTTGGCCAGCATCTCATCGGGAAGTGGCGCGTTTCGGCGACGACCCAGCCGGCGCCGTCACGCACGCTTGGGCTCCCGGGGGACATTCGTAAGCTGGTCAGCAAACCTGCGGCCGAGCGATCGGAGTCCGAACGCAATGAGTTGTCCAAGTATTACCGTCGGATCGCTCCGTCCCTGGACGATGAACGGAAGGATTTGGCCGGGTTGGAGGAAAAGAAGCGCAACTTCATTGCGCCGATCGCTTCGTGCCTGGTGACCGAGTCGGGCCCTCCGCGGGAGGTTCGGATTCATCCGCGCGGCAACTGGATGGCGGACACGGGACCGGTGATGACTCCCGCGGTCCCTGAGGTGTTGGGAAAGCTGTCGAGCGCGGGTCGCGCGACACGCCTCGATTTGGCGAAGTGGCTGGTTGCGCCGGACAATGGGCTGACTGCCCGGGTTTTCGTCAATCGGGTCTGGCGGTTGTTCTATGCCACGGGGCTTTCGAAAACCTTGTATGACAGTGGCTCTCAGGGCGAGGCCCCGAGTCATCCGGAACTGATGGAGTGGTTGGCGACCGAGTTTATTCACAGCGGCTGGGACGTGAAGCATCTCATTCGCTTGATGGTGACAGCGTCGGCCTACCGTCAGACCTCCGTTACGAGCCCCCTGCTGGCCGAGCGCGATCCCTACAACCGTCTCTATGCCCGTCAATCCGCGTTTCGACTGGAAGCGGAGTTCATTCGGGACAATGCGCTGGCGGTGAGCGGTCTCTTGGTGGATAAGGTGGGCGGTCCCTCGGTCTTTCCTTATCAGCCGGCGGGCTACTGGGCTCCGTTGAACTTCCCGGTTCGGGAGTGGCAAAACAGCAAGGGAGAAGGGTTGTATCGGAGAGGACTCTACACGCATTGGCAACGGACGTTCCTGCATCCCAGCTTGGCTGCCTTTGATGCCTGCAGTCGAGAGGAGTCCACTGCCGAGCGTGCGCGATCGAACATCCCTCAGCAGGCCTTGGCGATGCTCAACGACCCGACCTATGTGGAAGCGGCGCGATCCCTGGCCACTCACTTGATCCAGGCGGAGCCCAAGAGCGCCAAGCGCCGTCTCGAGCTGGCCTTCCAGCGAGTCCTGGGTCGGTCGATCCGTTCCGACGAGCAACGGGTTCTGCTCGAGCTTCAGCGCAGTCACCTGAGCGAGTTCCAACAGAACCCTGAGGAGGCCAAGAAACTTTTGTCGCATGGCGAGCTCCCGGTTTCCAAAGATGTGGAGACGGCGGAGCTGGCTTCCTGGACCTCGGTGACACGCGCCATTCTGAACCTTCACGAGACCATCACCCGGGAGTAACGTTATGAACTTCGATCAAGAACTTCACTGGCAGTTGGCTCGGCGGGCCTTCCTGCGTCGGACGACGGGAAGCCTCGGCAGTTTCGCTTTGGCTTCCCTGCTGAACCCCCTGAAATCCGAGGCTGGGGTTCGTCGGCCGGAGCCGGGCAAGTGGCCGGGGGTGGTTCAGCCGTTGCACTTCGCTCCGAAGGCCAAACGGATCATTTGGTTGTATATGGCAGGCGGGCCGTCGCATTTGGAGACATTGGATCCGAAGCCGAAGCTGGCCGAGCTGCATGGCAAGCCCATGCCGGAATCTTTCACCAAGGGACAACCGATCGCTCAGCTGCAGGGGCAGGCGCTCAAGTGTTTTGGGCCACAGCACCCGTTTAAGAAGTTTGGGCAGTCGGGGCAGGAGATCTGTGAGCTGTTCCCCAAGCTGGGAGGGGTTGCCGACGAGCTGTGCATCGTGAGATCGCTCCACACGGAAGCGATCAATCATGATCCGGCGCACACCTTCATGAACACGGGCACCATGGTGTCCGGTCGCCCGAGCCTGGGCTCATGGTTGACCTATGGTTTGGGCAGTGAAGCGGAGGATCTGCCCGGCTTCGTGGTGATGCAATCGGACGGTCGTGGCGGCCAGATGCAGCCCATCTCATCGCGGATGTGGCACAGCGGTTTTCTGCCCAGCCAGTTTCAGGGTGTGAAGTTTCGTTCCAAGGGCGATCCCATCCTGTATCTCAACAACCCCGCGGGTATCAACCCGAAGGTGCAGCGCGAGGTGATTGATGCAGCGGTGAAACTGAATCGATCTCACGAATTGCGGGTGGAGGATCCGGAGATCGCCACTCGGATCAAGCAATACGAGATGGCGTTCCGCATGCAAACCAGCGTGCCGGAACTTATGGATTTGTCCAAGGAGCCTGCGCATATGCTGACCCGTTATGGCGCCAAGCCGGGGGACGGGAGCTACGCATCCAACTGTCTTCTAGCCCGACGCCTCGCGGAGCGTGGGGTTCGATTCATCCAGCTCTACCATCGAGACTGGGATCATCATGGCAACGTGAAGAATGATGTGCGGCTCAAGGCTGAGGAGGTCGACGGGCCCACGGCGGCGTTGATTCAAGATCTCAAGGAGCGAGACATGCTGAAGGACACCTTGATTGTTTGGGGCGGTGAATTTGGCCGGACGCCCATGTCGCAGGGAGGAGACGGGCGGGACCACCATATGAAGGGCTTTTCGATGATGCTGGCGGGAGGCGGTGTGAAGGGTGGCATTTCCTATGGAGCGACCGATGAATTGGGATACAACGCCGTTGAAAACCCAGTGCATGTGAACGACCTGCATGCCACGATGCTGCGCTTGATCGGGATTGATCACCTTCGCCTGACCCACCGGTTTCAGGGAAGAGATTTTCGGCTCACCGATGTCGGAGGCCAGGTCATCAAGGATATTCTAGTCTGAACCCTTACCCCCGCTTCTCGGAGAAGCGGGGGTAAGGGTGAGTGGAAGGCGCTGGATTCGCCGGGTGCTTGTGAGCGCTGGGTGGACGGGATGACTTCGGTCGCTTGCGCATCCATTCCCGCGTCTACTTCCACTGGGAATAATCTGTCGGCACTAAGTATTCGGATTTGACGCCATCGGGGATGGTGAGTGAGCCGCCGGCCTTCTCTTCCGAGTCCTTGCGCGCGGCCTTCCATTTCGGGTCCTCCCGGAAGGTCTTGAAGGAAGCCTCTCCTGCGGTTTTGGAGGCGTGGGCGAGCAGATAGATTAGAGTGTCGTCGGCGCCTTTTTCCCCTGCCATGAGGTTCCAATACGCGATGTTCTTCATACCGTGCTTTTGAAACAGCTCCACGGTGTGGTTTCGGAAGCGGGCGTTGAGGTTCGACAGCTTGCCCGGAGTGGCGGTGTAGGTGCGAAGTTCGAACGCGCGCGGCACGGCTGCTTTCTCAGGAGCGATCACGGGAGAATAGTCCGTCGCGGACATGAAGAGGCTTTCGGCTTTGGCCACCAGGCGGCCGTTCGCTTCGGTTGATTTGGCGACCGCCTTCCACTCGGGGTCGTTCACAAACGCCTTCCAGGACTTTTCGCGAGCCTCGCGACTCGGGTAAGCCAGCACGTAGATCAGCTTCAGCTCGGGGTTCTCGATCGGCATCCAGTAGCCGATGTTCTTCATGCCATGCTTCTCGAACAACTTGATGGTGTGGTTGCGGAAGCGGGCGTTCAGGTCGTCGAGTTTACCCGGAGCGGCGTAGTAGATCCGCATCTCGTAGCATTGGGTGTCCGGAGAGGCAGCCGAGGCGTTCGAGGAGGTGAGCATGAGCAACGTGAGCAGGGTGAGTGAGAGCAGTGCGCGCATAGTCAATGATGATTACCTGGAAGGCGTAGCCGATCCTCCGGTCGGGGGAAAGGAAAAAGGCGTGCCACCTGTCGGCGAACGCATTGAGGAACGGGTCGGATTCAAGGAGTAGGGGTGACGCAGGCCTCTGAAGCGGGTGGCATCGCTGCGCGATGCTCCGTGTTTTTGCAATTCCGGGGGTGCTAGCACCCCCGGCCAATCTCTGCGAACCTGTCAGGTTCGGCTAACGCTCCGATTCATCACGGATCATTCGGTTTCAATCCGTTGGGCAACGACTTGAGGTAAGCAACGGCGTTGGTGGGTGGATTTTGGATCAGGTCCTGCAGAAGCTGTCCGTGCTGGATGGTTCCTCTGAATCGCAGGATTCCAGTAGATGAGCTCAGGAAGACTTGACCTGGCTCGAGCGGCGTACCTTTAAGCTTGGCCAACAGACGGAGTTCCAACAAGAATGCGAAGTAGGCAGGAGCGCAGAGACAGTGGGTGGCTGAGTTAACTGTTTAGGAACGAGCGCTACTGCTTACATCGCGTGTTGGAGGGAGCCGCGTCAGGGGACGCAGGCTATAGGAAGAGTAAGGGGTC
>JAEUHE010000130.1 GCA_016793885.1 Verrucomicrobiales bacterium | reverse complement strand
ACGCAGACCTAAGCCTTATCCGCTCCTGATGAAACATCGGAGAACGTTTCGCGAAATTTCCCATCGAAACCGATACTACAAAAACAGCGTCTTCGGTCCCAAATACCGCATTTCTTCGAAGCGCTAACTAACTGCCATTCGAGTCAGGTCTCCGTTGGTTAACTGTTGTAGGGGGGACATCCGTATTGGTTAAAAATTGTACGTTAAGCCCTCGACCCGTGGGGTAGCCGCCGCTGCAAGAAGGTGCATATTTCCATCGAAAGGCCAAAGAAATGGCCGCTTTTCTCCCGATCTGCTCGAATTCTGCCACCTAAAATGGCCTAGGACAGCCTTTCTCTATGGGGCGAGGGTGAAGAAAGCGGCCGTGTTCCCGGCCCTCCCCTGCCCTGTCTCCGCGTTATGCAACGTCGCATGTGCGCGGTCACATCCGCAGAATTCGCGCATAGTCGGAACCTCTCGGAGCCCGTCGGCTCGTCGGTCTCTTAAGTTCAATGGGGCGCCGAGCTTGACCTCCGGGAGGATTCACATGTCCTGGCGAGATTTTTTTATCTTCTGCGCAACGCGCCCACTTGCTGGCGCTGCCAACGACTCTGAGAATTCTAGGAGCTTTACACATTGACTCCGGCCGGCCACGAATTCGCGGCGGCGCGACTTACCTATTGGTGGCAAAAACTCCATCGACCCTGGAAATGATTGATTGCCGGAGACTCGCGATCAAACTGAAAGTGTTATACTGGCCACTGTTTGGATCGTTCTGAGCTATCCGATTTCGATCTTCCGACGTCGGCAGGATCTCCCCCTCAAAGTCCCGGCACTGCGCCATCAACTCAACGGAAGTTGGCCGTGGTCCAAGTTCGCTCCTACTGCTTTGAGGAAGGCTTCACGAATTGCCTTCACGCCGAAACCGATCAGCCGATGCAGCCCCTCCTTGACCCACTCGCCAAGAACCGCTTTCTCAGGATTGCTGTCCTGGGCAAGTTCCAGAGTGAAGATCCGAGCAGAAACCGAACCTTGATCCCATGCCTTGGGATCGCTGCCGCCGCTGGTCTGGACCACTGCTACAAAGTAGGCCTGCGGGGATTCCTCGGGGGTGGGCATCGACACCAGAGCACAGTGTCGCCCGCCGACGAACTCCATCGACATGGCCAAATCGCTCACCCGCCGGAAGGTCAGTCCCTCTGCCAAGGGGTTCGGATGAGGCCGCACCAATTGGTAACGAGTCTCGAAAATCGCCGACCATCGCCGTTGGATAAAGTACGTCGGCTCGTCCTTTCCACCGGGCATCTCCTCATTCAGCAGATATAGTGAATGACAGAAGTCATTTCCGAATCGAGCAATTGGACGCGGTTTTGGTCGGATCATCGATGAAGCTCTTGAGGGCTTTGCAAAGCCGATCGGAGAGTTCTTGCGGAGTTTTGGCAATGAAGTCCCAGAACCAGTCAGCTTTAAGCCTTAGCCACAGTCGCTCGATCGGATTGAAGTCCGGGGAGTAGCTGGGTAGATATTTGGGTTCAAAGTGGTGCCAGTTGATTCTGGAGGACTTGTGCCACGAGGCGTTG
>JAEUHE010000129.1 GCA_016793885.1 Verrucomicrobiales bacterium | reverse complement strand
TGTGGATAAAAGCCCGGCTTGCCGGAAGGCAGCCGGGCACCCCTTTTGAAATCGCAGAGACCACCCCTCGTTGCAATGCTCAATCCAACCCATCCACAGAACTCGAAGTCCCCCTGCCGCGCAGCGGCTTCGTCCAACGAGGCTACTCCAGTGAACGCGCCGATCGCATCTAGTTTTCAGGTTGAGCGGCCATACCGGCGCGTCCCTGAGTAGTTTCGTTAGATGTCTGCACCTCGTCCACATGTTGCGATTCGGAAGCGACTGCTCTTGGTAGCTGGCGTATCGTTGGTTGTTGCGGTGTTGGCAGGCCATTCCGCATTCAATACTTGGCGGCTATTGCCTGAGTCCTACGCTGCGTGGACGACGGGAAATTTGATGGTCGAATATTTACAGACCCACACTAATGAGTGGCCGCGTGATTGGGAAGATTTGAGGGCAGCGACAAATTCTTTGCTGGAGAAAGGGATGCCTGTGTATTCGCCGCTCGACCGCCTACCGGCACTCGTGAGGATTGACTGGCAGGTTGACGTGAATGTTTTGTCGCAGACAGCGCGCAGTGACTCCAATGCCACGATCCAAGTTGTTACGCGGTTGGATGGGTCGCCCCTTCCTGCGTTGTGGGGAAGTGACACTGAGCCGAATGGCAAGATCATGCGGTATTTGCAGAAACAATGAGGACATCTAACCAGCCCGATCGAGGACAACCCCGACCAGCCCTTGGATTTGCTCAGCCCGTCATGACCATCACAACCTTTACCAGCCTTGCCGATCGTCACCTCACAGGTCGGGGTGCCTCATCGGGAGGTCGTTAGGATGTTGTGGATATGCCGTGGTACAAGTGCACCATAGAGGGGCAGGGTTTCCCAGGTAGTTTGATTGGTAAGCCAGGTCTGGTCGGCTTTTTCGCGACTCGTTTCGTAGAGGCACCATCGGCCGAGGAGGCTGAGTCACTGAGTCTCGCTGAACTGCGGCGTGATGATCGATTCAAGATTCCATCCGCCGGACTCCAACCGCCGGACGCACGAGTGTTTTTCGCCGAGATCCTCGAGATCGAGCCATCGGCCGTACCTCCAGTTACACCTGGGCTCGTGTGGTATGAGATGGGGGACTTAGGTGCCCGTTCCTAACCAGATCGTCGACCGAACCGCCGCCAGCATCCGCATGTCCGACATGACCAGAGTCACTACATCACTCTCTTCGTCGACCGCCCTCTTACGGCGGCGGTCGCTCACGATCGGTCGTTCGGCATGAGTGTATGCCAGTTTTGACTTCAGACCTGGCGGCAGTCCGGAGCCCGAGTTGGCGCCGGTTCTTTTCGCTGCTCGGGACATCCTTCGTGGCCTTTGTCATGGCCTGCGTTGTCCCCACTCCAGGCAGTTGGTCTGATGTTCGCTCCCAGTGGCTGCCAGTAGCTGTCGTTGCCGTCATTTGCATCGGGTTCATCATCACAACCGCGATCATGTATTGGAGAGGTGGTGAGTTGACTGGCCTACAGGCAAGCCTGCTCTGCTTGATCTTTGGAGTGATCTTGGTCTTTATGGCACGTGAGCTTTGCGTCTCTGCGCTGTTTCTACGAGACGTCAGGAGCACTCATTCTTCACTTCGCACGGGAGTGCCGAACCAGATCGTCGACCGAACCGCCACCTGTAGGGGGATTTCGGACATGATCACAGTCACACCATCAGCCAATCCGCCGTGCGCCCTCTTTCGGCGGCGGTCGGTCACGATCGGTCGTTGGGTATGAAGTCCTCGCCACAGCATGGCAATTCGTTCCGGAGCTTTCCAGTGGACCTCTTGGCTGTATCTGGCATTCCCATCCTCGCCACAGCCGTTGTCTCCTGCTGGTTGATGTCGATGCGCGGCACTACCTGGGTCGTCGCTGCCACGGTTTCCTTGAGCATGGCAGTTGCGGGCGCGGTTTTGATTTTTGCTGCCAAACTTCCTTTGTATAGGCAGCGCCGTTTCTTTGTCTTCGGGCTCAGAAACATTCCACAGTCGCGACATGCTTATTATCGATGGGGGTGCAGCCTCAGTGTTATCGGGTGCGTGTTGATGATTCTCTTGTGCCTAGGCTCTATTCAGTGGAGGTGATACCCAACCAGCCCACTCGATCCAACAGCCCTTAGCCTCCAAGTTTTTCACATGATCACCGTTCCTACATCCCAGGTTTCGCCCGAGTTGGCTCTCGGTCGCCGGGCTGTGGCTCAGTGGGAACGTTAGCCTTATGTCGACGCTCGTGATGGTCGGTATTATCGCGGTTATCTCTGTAATCGTGGCATGGGGTGTGAACTCGCTGATCGGATTGATGAGCGGTGATCGACCCGACGACGTTGCCGGTGACGCCACTGATATTTTTTCACGTATCATCATCGGACTCGAATTCGGACTGATTGCACGATTGCTCGATGAGGTCACTGGCACGCCTTGGGTCCGCCGGATCGTCTACGTAGCTGTTGCGGCCTACTTGGTAAAGATCGCATGCGATTATTGGATCCACCATTGATCTCATCGTTGAATCGGCTAACAAGCCCACTCGATCCAACAGCCCTTAGCCTCCGAGTTTTTCACATGATCCCCGTTCCTGCATTACTGGTTTCGTCCGAGTTGGCTCTCGCTCGGCGGGCTGTGGATCAGCGGGAGCGTTCGGCCTTACCATGAAGACTATTGTCGTGACGGTGCCTGCAGCCCACTCCGACTACACGCTTGTGAGCCTCCTTAGAAACGTTGGCGAGGAGATGTATCGCAAGTTTTCTCACCAGGGCATTGCTGAGATTCCCGAC
>JAEUHE010000128.1 GCA_016793885.1 Verrucomicrobiales bacterium | reverse complement strand
CGTGCCCTGGAGCACGCGCAGAACACCGTCGGCCGCATTGAGCAGTGTTCCGGTGGTCACCGTTAGAAAGGCGCCCCAAGCCTCGCCGTCCACGCTGGTGAGTTCGATCGTGCCATGGTTTTCGAAAGGGTTGGCCACGGTCAGCATGCCATGGCCGACGGTGCTGTTGGCTACCATTCGCAGGGTGGCGTTCGGGTTGTCCATAACCAGCTCACTGACGGATTGGCTTCCGGCCATCTGAATGGTGAAGCTGGCCGTGCCATCCACCACGACCCGATCGTTCGCGCCCGGCACCTGTTGTGGTGACCAGTTGGTGGGGACGTCCCATTCCCCGCCGCCAGCGTTGTTCCAGGTGATGACGTCGGCCGAGACGATTCCTGTGCCGGCGACCGTGATGAACGAGAAGGCGCAGAACAGGGAATGGAATTTGGATTTCATAGATTCATGGAATGGTGACCTGGCTCTCAGCGAGAGAAGCAGACATTGGGCGGCGGTAGGATCACCCAATGCCCCGGCAATTAACCCTCTGCACATCTTCGCCATTCCCCCCCTGCTAAGCCGCGCCGGGCAAAACGTTACAGGCGATTTCCTGCCCAGTTTGACGGGTGCGGTTATTCCTGGGTGAGGCTAGCTGGGATCCCCCTCCGGGGGGGTGAAAAGCTGTAGAGGGCTACAGCAGTCCAAGACGCCTGGCGAGGTGCGTGACGCGATGGGGTTGATCGTGAAGCGGTCCGATGGGGCTTATGGTCCTGGTGTCCGGCAGCCCTCTGCCGCTTCGGTCCCCTAGCAGCAAACACCGCCGGCGCGAAGGCACTGCTGGTGTGAGGTGCGGAAGCCTTGGTAGCGGGGACATATTGCCCACGGACCACGCGGACCACACGGATCTGAGGAGAGACCGCAACCCCGACCGCGGGTGCGGGGCGAGTGGCCGAGCCGACTGAAGTTACTGTTCTGCTGAATTCCCTCCGACTCCGTGTGTTCTGTGTGTTCCGTGGGCAAAACTCTTCCTTGGAGGTTGTCTCGGCCTCCCTTTCGAGCCTTGTAGGAGCCGAGGTAACGAGGCTTGCTTCATGGAGAGGGCACACCTCCGAAAAACGGACGTGAATCGAGGCCTTGAACCTGGTGGCATGGGAGCGAGCGGGGCAGCTCTATGGACCGCGGTGGCACGACGCCGCTTTTCCTTCGCCCGAGTTTAGTCCCTCCAACGGTGGCTTTTACAATAGGCACACCAGCAGCCACTCCGCCAGGCGCAGGAAAAGCGGAGACGTGTCTCCGCGGTCCATAGCGCCTTGGTCTTTCGCTTGCGATTGCGCAGCTCCGGACACCGAAGCGAGCGACCGGTTCATGGACGAGATACAGATCGACCGGGTGGAGTGCGGCTGCTAGAGTCCAAATTGATGTCGGGAGCCAATTTCCAACCCACACGATGGAGTTTGATCGTCGCGCTGCGCGAGGCGGACCATGCCGCCGCCGCCACGGCCCGTGCGACCCTGTGCGAGACCTATTGGTATCCGCTCTACGCTTATGTCCGGCGATGCGGACATGGGGCGGAGGAATCTCGGGACCTGACCCAGGCGTTCTTTGAACGGCTGATCGAGAAGGATTTGTTGGCCCGGGCAGATCGAGACCGGGGGCGGCTTCGGACCTTCTTGCTCGCGGCGTTGCAGCGCTTCCTTCGGGATGAGTGGCGCAAGGGACAGCGGCTGAAGCGGGCGGGGAACGGTTCTGAATGGTCATTGGATTCGGCGGCCGCGGAGGAACGCTACACCCGCGAGCCGATGGATGCCGCCACGCCGGAGATGATCTATCAGCGTCGCTGGGCGCTGGAATTGCTCGAGCGGACCTTGCTCAGGCTGCGCGGAGACTATGCCCAGGCAGGCAAAGCGGAGCTGTTCACTGTGCTGAAACACTATCTCGCGCCCGATGGCCAAGAGCCATCCGCGGAGGAGGCAGGCCGCCAGCTAAGCATGTCCGCCGGCGCGGTGCGGGTGGCGGTGTCGCGCTTGCGAGCCCGTTACCGAGAACGATTGCTGCAGGAGGTGGCGGCCGGGTTGGAAGCGGAAACGGAGGCCGAGGTCGACGCGGAAATCGACGAGCTTTTTCGGGCGCTGGGATAGCCGGGAAGTGTCAGGATCACTCAATCCGCACTGCGAAGTTCCTAACCTGGATGCCTCCGTGGGGAGTCTCGAGCAGCAGTGTTTGACCCGCATCGCGGATGAGGTGCCGAATGGCGAAGTAATAGGAAAGCGTGAGTTCGGCCTGAGGGCCCTTCCAGGAGAAGAGTGGCGAGCCATCGAGCAAGACCGTGATCGAGGCATCCGAGCCGAGGGGGAGCACCGTGATGATGACGGGCACGAATCGCTGTATCGGGAGTCTGCGAATGACGGAGGTTAGGTTTTGGTTCCAGTCCTTGCCGGCGACGAGTCCAAGACCCGAAGTATCATACAGGTCGAGCGTTACGGCAACGCGGGATGCACCCACCGGAATCACCACAGACAGGTCGCTTCCCTTGTGCTCCAACAGAAGCTCAAAACTCGCCTCGTACGCGCGAGCACCGGGTTGCACCGGCAGGCGCAGACACCGAAAGACGTTGTTGGTGTCGTAGGCAGCGGTGAGCGTCCCGCCCGGGATCCCATCGAGCCAGGTCCAATGGCCAAACAACACATCGCGATTCAGATCCAAATTGGTAAAGGGAGTGTGCACTCCGGCGGCAGTGTCTGCGGGCGTCGCCGGCCCGATTCTGCCCTGCCCGGACGACGAGGACAATGCTGAGGTGGCTTGGTCAGTGTTCGAGGGCTTTGTGCGCAGAATCCACGCACTCACTGAGATGACCACGAGGGCAGCGGCCGTCAGGAGAATCCAGCGCGAGGTCATCCGGGAGTGCGCTCTTCCCTCGAGGCCGCTGCGCAGTTCAGCCGCAGTCTGCGGCCGGCGAGCCGGGTCCGCCTGCATGGCTTTCTGCAGAACGGCGTCGAGGTGGCGCGCATCGGCCGCTCCGTTCGATGGCGGTGCCCAGGCTCCACGAGGCAGGTGGCCGGTCAGCATTTCGTAAACCATCACCCCAACCGAGAACAGATCGGCGCGCGCGTCCACTATTCCCCCGCTTCGTTGCTCGGGGGCCATGTAATCGGGTGTGCCGAGGGCGAGACCCGTGAAGGTGAGCCGGGTATCGTTGGGATCGTGCGAAAGGCGGGCGACGCCGAAGTCAGCGACCTTGACCCCGCCGTCATCGGCGATGAGGACGTTGGCGGGCTTGATGTCGCGGTGAATAACTCCGTGGTTGTGGGCAAACTCCAGGGCCATACAGATCGAGCTGGCGATCTGGATTACGCGTGCGGTCGGGAGCGACCCCTGTGCCAGCAGCGCCGCGACGTCTTGTCCTCGGACATATTCCATCACGATGAACAGATGGCCCGCCTGCGTCTGGCCCGCTTCGTGAATGGCGACGATGTTGGGGTGGTGCAGTCGGCCCAGCGCGCGGGCCTCGTTGCGAAAACGGTCGGCGAAGACCGGATCGGACGCCGCTTCGGTGGGCAAAAGCTTGATGGCAACATCGCGATCCAACGAACGCTGCCGCGCCCGATACACGGCACCCATGCCGCCGCGTCCGAGAAGTTCCAGGATTTCGAAGTCCGGAAACAGGTGGGCAAGTTCATTGGGCTCCGGGGGCAGCCAGGCGCGCAGCCGCTCGGCTGTGTCGCGACGCGCCAGCAGGGCGCGTGGATCCAAACCAAGGATCTTCTCGGTGCCAACCGGGCGTTCAGGTGTGCTCATAGTGGGCTTCCTGGCGATTGAGTTGACTGAAGCCTATCAGGGGAAGCCCCGCCGCGGAAGGCAGATGTGTTTGCCCGCTGCCCTGGTTCCTTTCGGCATTTCACGGAGACTCAGCCATGATGCGGCACAACGCCTACCCCAATGGCACGCTAAGCGGAGCGGTGTGAATCTGATTCATGATTTCTGTGAAAACTTGTCCGGTGTCCCGGTGCAACCTGAGGTCGATTCTCTTTCGTGGGGCGGAGCGCCATTTGGACACTCTGTTGATTTTTGACGTATGAGCAAGAACCTCTCAAACCAATCGACCTTTGCGGAGGAAACGAAGACCAAGTCGGCGGATGTATCCGAATCGCAGGAGGTCGGGAACGGCATCGCCTCGAGTCTTGCGCACATCCGTGACCTCACCAGCTCGTTGAAGCATCAGCTGCAGCGCACGCTCAAGGACATCCAGGAGATCAATTTGCAGACCAGACTGCTGTCCTTCAACGCGCAGATCGAAGCCACCCGCGCGGGCAACAGCGGACAGGCCTTTTCAATCGTGGCGGGAGAAATGGTGCGTCTCTCCGAACGAACGGCTGGGACCGCGAGAATCATGGGGGAGCGCGCTTCTCGGTGCATCACTGAAATGGCGAGCACTGTTGATGGGATAGGCCTGAGCATACAAGGCACTCGCCTTTCCGATCTCGCGCTCACCAACATCGAACTGGTCGATCGAAACCTTTACGAACGGTCGTGTGATGTGCGTTGGTGGGCAACGGACAGCAGCATAGTGGATGCGCTGACGCGCGCGGATCGCCCGGTTCGTGACAACGCCTGCAAACGGCTCAGGACTATCCTCGATTCTTACACGGTTTACTACGATCTCGTCGTGTGCGATCTCAAAGGTTCAGTCGTCGCCAGCGGAAGAGATCCCCAGTATCATTCCATAGGCTCGAATCAGTCGAGTTCCGTTTGGTTTCAAATGGCGTTGGCGACGAAGGATGGCTCTGAGTTCGGGTTTCAGTCGGTCCATCGGGAGCCCAGCCTGGCGGATGGAAAATTTGTCTTAGTGTATTCGTGCGCCATCCGTGAACGCGGAGACGTTCAGGGGAAGAAAATCGGTGTGCTGGGAATCGTGTTCAACTGGGAGGGGCTGGCGCAGACAGTCGTGAATGCCACTCAACTGAGCAGCCTTGAGCGCGGCCAAACGCGGGTTTGTTTGGTGGATGACCAGGGGCTCATGCTCGCCGATACGGAGAACCAACTGACGGTGGAGAAACTCGTGCTCCCGGATCTGGCTGTCCTGTTCAGCAAGTCGAAGGGTTACCACGTGGCCGATTATCGAGGCTGTCCGCACCTCATTGCCCATGCGCTCTCCCCTGGTTATGAGACCTACTCCACGGGCTGGCTTTCCGTGATTCTTCAACCTCTAGCTCTCATTGAGCGCAAACCCTGACTCTTCTTGGGGAGTGCAACAGCAGCAAGGCTACGGTTCAACTCGCGGCCGAGTGCGGTAGGCTTCAGTCCCTCAGCAGCCGCTTGGATACATACTGGGTTGGAATCGAAACAATCGGCTCCTCCAGCTTCTGATCCGGCCGCCTTCGGCCGACCATGCGGACGTAGCCGAGGTAACGTCCGGCATCGGCTTCCAAGGCCCGGATTTCGGTCGTGTTCTCCGGGCAAATCTTCCTCTGCCAATGCAGCCACATTTGGCTGCCTTCCGGCAGGTGATCCGCCACTTGCACGTCCACGATTCCGGACCGCTCCCAGTGGCGTCTCCACCAGCCTGCCGAATGATGGCACCACAGGCCCGGCTCCCACCACTCTCGAAGATGCTCGGGGACGGAACCGGTGATCTCCTGCATCAGCCCGGCACCGGCCATTCCCAGCTGTCCGCCTGGCTTGACGAAGCGGGCGAGGTTGCTCAGAAAGAGATCATCCGTTCCATAATAGGAAAAGGAATCAATCGACACCACCGCGTCGAAAAACTCGCGGGCGAAGGGGAGGGAGCGCGCATCAGCGTGTATGGGGAAGACCGAGTGTTCGGCGCCCGCATCCCGGATTCGCTGGAGGTTCTCTGAGGCGTCGAACCACAGATCGGTCGCCCAAACCTGCACGCCAAACTCGCGTTGGAGGAACACAGAGGACGCCGCTCTTCCGCAACCCAGGTCGAGAACGCGCATGCCGGGTTTCAGATCCATTTTAGCCGCAAGCCATTCCGTCAGCCAAAGGGAGTTGGCTCCACCGCTGGCGGCTGCGGCTATCCAGTCTGGGTTATAGGCTGAGGAGCGGGGAAACCGGTCTGAGTTGAAATGCTGGTTCATGCGTGGTGAGATTATTGTAACTGTCGGAACCGTCCAGGGTAGCCGAAAATGGTTGAGTATGGGCTCAAGTTTCTTGGGTGCCACGGCTCGGGGCGATTCTGCCCATCGATGCAGCTCTTACATCCTATTAAGAATTCAAGGGCCGACGTTAGTGTGTTGCTGGAGAATTCTAAGGGCCCAGCTGAAGTTGTTCGATCGGATGGGGTTCCGGCTTCTGCTCCGATTTCTTCGGATAAACCGAAGAGTCCGTTCGGAAACGTGTCATAGTCCGCAGTCCTCAGCCCTCCTACTATGGTTTTGTGCGCCCTGCCTCAGCAGCGGAGAGGGAGGTAGGGTTTCAACAAACGATCTGAACCTATTGAATTATGCAGAAGAACATCATCAAGCCCGGTGAGCTGATCCACGTGATTCACCGGTTCGAGCGGGATATGAAGCGGCACTTCGTTGGTGAAGTGGAGTGTGTCAAGGACTGCGTCGTTCGTGCCTCCGGTTACGCGTTTGTGGTGGATGATCCGCGTACCCACGAGTTCGTCAAACGCCCGGATAGAAGGGTTCGGTTGATTTCCCTGACCGACGGCGAGCTGATCATCAACGTGCTTCCACCCAGCGTGCGATTGGAGGATGTCCGCTATGCGGAGCAGGATCATCGTCTTTATGTCACCGACGGGCGCGAATGGAGGATGGATCTGAAAGAATTCGGGTGGAACTGAGGGAGAGGAATCACCCGCTGCGCTCGGGGGCTGGGGAATCGTCCGACACGGACGACGTTACATTGTAGTGTGGGCTGTGTCGGCCCATCGAGGGCGTGGGAGGGGGCGTCCGAATGCATCACACAAAGCCACGAAGCCACGAAGGAAAGAGAGCCGAAATTTAAACCGCAATGGACTTACGCGAAGGACGGAATGTGGGACCCGGGGTGAGATCTCCACTCCGAATTTAATTCGATGGGCTTCGATCAACTTTGTCCTTCTCCGGTATCGGACATCGCGTCCTTTGCGTCCATCGCGGTTCAATAGTCTCTCTTGGTTCTGATCGGTAATCCTTAGCTCTCTCTCACTTGCCAAGAATCGATGGTCCTCCAACCGAGGTCAGCGTGATCGGCCCGCGCGTGGGCTTCAGAAGAATAGCCTGGCTGGTGGAGGTATTCCGCAAGATGACCTTACCGCTCTCCTTCACCGCCTGAGCCGCTTCTTCCACGGTATTGAATGGAAAGGGTTCCGTGCCTAGCTCGCAGATGAGGTCCGGCAAGCGAAAATCGACGTAGGTTTCCGGCAAGAGCGAATGGAAATCGAGCTCCACGGCATAATGATCCGAGGGATAGCACGTATCTGCGCCGCATCCACCCGCGTAGGTTTCACGTCGGATCGCGGCTGTATACGGCGCGAAATCCCCAGAACTGTGCAACACGTGGTCGATGCGTTCACCGCCGCTGCCCCCGGCGAACCCATGCGACGTGTCTTCCTCGCCATCCGAGACGGGAATGACGGCACGATAACTATTCACCAAGGGCAATTCTTGAGGTGATACGACCCTCGGTGAAAGAGAACAACTTCCCCTGGGGGGGTTGACTCGCGTTCCCAATAAGAACTCAAACGGGGCTTCGGTTTCTGTGCAATTGAAGTCTCCCAGCAGCAGCACCGGTGATCCTTGGGCCAAGGCATGAACCCGCTCCCGGACCACGGCAGCCGAATAATTTCGAGCCTCGGCGTTCAATGGCCAGTGCCCGTTAAAGACATAGAAGATTGTTCCCATGGTATTGTCTTTCAGACGAACCCAGGAGGTGATCCGATAATTCCCGGTCTCCAACGGATGATGGGATTGCTGGTCCGGAGTGCAGCTCAACCAAAACGTCCCGGCGTTCAGGCGGGTGAAACGGGCTGAGCGGTAAAAGATGGCACAATGCTCACCGTCGCCCCGATCGAGTGCATAAGAATCATGATCTGGAAACCAACTGGCCACATCCTGGAGCTGGGATGATCTTAAACCCAAGGATGGAAGCGGGTTCCTGACCTCCTGCAATCCGAAAATGTCAGGCTGGTAGGCTTGCATGTAGGCCTTGGCCACCTCGCGTCGGCCTTTGGTGAAGTCGCTCTTAAACCAGTTGTTTTCGCAGTCGGAAATGCAGGGAGCCCACCCATCGTCGAAGCGCAGGTTGAAGGTCCATAGTTTGAAGGAGTTGCAGTCTATCCCACCCGCCGGCAGAGGAAGAAGGGGGCCCGTCAATCCCATCAACAGACTTAGGCACGCCGCCAGCGTGCTCAGCGGAGAGGGCTTGCGGATCTGAAGATTTGGAGTCGCTTTCATAGGGAGTTACTCATAGGTGGAAAGTCATTGCAGACTCACCAGGACCAAGACCAGGCCCTTCCCTTTGGCGAGTGGAGTCATGGCCTTGCCGATCACGGCTCCGAACGCCCGATCCCGGTCCGCGGCCTTCATGGCATGGCCTGGTTCGGTCGCGGAGGTGAGCATATCCCCTGGGACGATCGCACCTCCCGCATCCGCGTCGCTGTAGCACCAGGCCCGTCCGCTCAGGGCCACCGGATGACGTCCGGTCGCCACAGTGCCGTTCTGCTGAAGCATGAGCCCCGGCTGAATTCCGTTCGCACCGCTGATGATTCCGGCGACCGTCGGATCGTAGGCCCGGTTGCTGATTCGCAATTCACCTGGTTTGGCTGGATCGATGGCGACGATCATTCCTGGCTCGATGGGGTGGGCCCCTTGAATTTCGAAGGGCTCGGCAATATCCGCACCCCCATTGATTTGGATATAGTCACAGGTCACTTTTCCTTTGCCTTGGCTGTCGATGGCCAGGCTGATCTGGGGGGTGCCGGAGGTGTCCTGAACAGTCACGGCGCCGGACACGGTAACGTTTCCGCTCACCTGGAGCTTTTCCTTGGGATCGGATGTTCCGATCCCCACGTTGCCACTGTTCTTGAGAACGAACTGGTCACTCGTAACTCCCTTGGCGGAGAGATAGACATCGGCAGCAGTGGTGTAGAGCCCGACGTCATTTTGGCCAATATAGGCCCGCTTCACACCATGGCCCGCGTTGCCGAAATGGATCGCGCCCCCTTCATTGGCGGTGGTCCCCACCGTGACGACGGGAGCTGCGCTCCGAACCTCCAGACTACCCCCGACTACCCGCTGGTTGCCGTTGAAGGTGTTACCTCCGTCGAGCTTGGCCACGCCCAACAATCCACGTCCATCACCGATAAAGCTGTTCGCGACCACCCCGTTGGTGACGTTGAGGCTATTGACGTTCGCGTTGCCCGCCACGAACTGATGGGCGTTGGCAATGAGATCTCCCCCCACCGATATCTGTCCATTCGGCACACTCAAGCTGCCGCTGTGGATTCGTTGGTTGCCAATGAATGTGTTTCCACCCTCGAGACGCGCGAGGCTGGCAGGAATCTGAGCGTCCGACACGACACCCGTCACACTGGACATCGGGATCCCAGTCAAACCGCGACCATCTCCCGAAAACAGGGTGGCCCTGAGAGTGCCCACCACGTCCAACGCAGTGGCCGGGTCCGAGGTTCCAATTCCCACATGACCGTTGGTATTGATCATCAGGGGACTGCCACCGTCATTCACGTAGAAGAAGAGGGGATCGACACTCGCTGTGCCGAAATAGCAACCACTGGCATCAATGTAGGTGGCGAGGCGTCGCGTGCCATCGGTGTGTTCGATACCGTAGGTCGTTTCGAGCACGGAGAGTTTGCTGTTGGGTGTCGTGGTGCCGATTCCCACGCGGCCACCGGAGAGGATCTGGTTGCCGTGGAACGTGTTACCGACATCCAGTCGAGCGACATGGGCAGGGAGGCTGGAATCAGGGAGTAACCCGATGAGTCCCGAAGCTGAAGCGGAGGTCGCGAAGAGGGCATAGGGCGTTGCGGTCAGCGGAGTGCGCGGTCGTAGCGGGGTGAAGACGCCCACGCTGGCCGCTGGCCGCACGGCGATCTCCAGCCAACGAGGATTGCCATCGAACGCACCCCCGCCAAAGTCTAGCGTGACGTTGAGGAGACCGTTGGAGATGGCGAGGTCGTTGACCACGTTGGTCGTCCCTACCGCCTGGCCATCGTTCAGTCCGTCATAGAGCACGAAGGTCAGATCCACTCTCCCATTCAAAGCTGCCCCCCCTTCCTGGAGCAAACCTTGGTAGGTAAACGCAGTGCCTTGAGCAAAGGTCGGGGTAGCGACGCCACCACACAGGGCTAGACAGACCAAAATAAACTGAGGGATTTTCATAGGTTACAAACGAGGGCATTGGCCTTCACTTGGTTCTTTCGCAGGATTCCTCAAGTTGTTTCACCTCTATCTTCGGATAGTCCCAAAAAGGGGAATGGAGGCATTTACCCTGGGGCCGGCACCTAAACCTAAAACTGTGAACGGATTAACCACGGATTACACCGATGGCACGGATGTGGGTCACCTGGCAATCTTGCAGCGGGGAAGCGCGCGCTTGAACTCTGCGATACCCTCCGCCGTCACGCGGGTTCTGGGGAGGGCGATGTTCTCCAGTTGGCTGAGGCTGGCGAGTCGGGCCAAACCTCGGTCATCGATTCGGGTCGCGGAGAGATGTAAGTCGACCAGGTTGGTCAGAGTTGCGATAGCACCCGCTGCTTGGTTGCCAATGGGGGCATTGACCAATTCCAGCTTTCTCAGCCGCGGCATCTCGGGGAGCACATCCACGAAATCCTCTTCGGAAAGGTTTTGGCAATACCCCACGCTCAATTCGAGAAGTCCGGGTGCGGTGGAGAGGGCGCGGAGCCCTTCGGCAGTGATACCCGTTCCTTCCAGCCTCGCGGTGCGCAGCCGTGGACAGGTGCTGAGTATGCGAATCGTCTCGTCGTCCAATGAAGCGTTGAGAAAGTCCACATGTCGCACCGTCTTAAGCCAGGCCGCCTTGGCAAAATCGCGCCCCGTCAGTTTGGGTGCATGGCTGATGCACAGGAATTCCAGGTGCTTCAGTTCCGCCAGAAACGGCAAGACCTGGTCCGTCACCCGGTCGGAACCGGAAATGGTGACCGATCGAAGCTCTGGGTTGTGGGCTAGAAATGTCAACGAACCGTCGGTAACCCCTGGCAACCGCAGGTAGGCATGTCGAAGCGTCTTGATCGCGCGCAGTACTTTGAAATCTTTCTCCGGCGGTGGCGGTTCCGCCACCGACCTCCAACGATCAAACACCAGGCGCTGAATCTGGAAGTCATCGGCCGGAATTTCTGCCTCGTCGCTCACCGTGAACTCCTGCCCCTGACTGACCACCGTCACTTCGGCGCCTTCCCGCACCAGCCAGAACGCGGCATCGTGTAGGGTTGGCTCGCTACGGGCGGGTGGGGCATTCGTCGATGTGTTGCTCGTCCTATTCGTGGCTTCTTTGGCTGGTTGATTGATGAGCAGGAGCACGACGACGACGACGAGCAGCGTGGGGAGGATGAAGGCGGCCAGCCAGATCGGTCTCCGACTGGTTGGAACGGGATTTGATGGGCGAGCTTCCTCGGCTGCAGGTGGCAACTGTCTCACTGGGGTCGGCGGAGGCTCGGCAATCCGTGGTTCCGTTTCAATCTGGTGGAGGTCTCGTTGCAACTCGAGGCACGACTGGTAGCGCATCTCGCGTTCGGGCTGCATGGCGCGATCCAGGATGGCATCGAAGCGTGGATCGGTTCCCACTTTGACGCTGGGCATCCTCCATAGGCCACGCGGGACTTCACCCGTCAGCATTTGGTAGAGGGTCACGCCGATCGAGTAGAGATCTGCACGGCGGTCGAGTTGTATACCAGGCGTCCATGCTTCGGGCGCGAGGAACTCCGGAGTGCCAATGGCGACATTGGTTTTGGTCAATCCCAGGAGGGTTTCATCGTGGTGCTTGGCGAGGCCAAAATCCGCGATCTTCACCCGGCCTTGGCGAGTGATCAGCAGGTTGGCCGGTTTGAGATCCCGGTGAACAATGCCGTTTTGGTGTGCGTACTCCATCGCTTCGCAAACCTGCTTCAGCATCTCCAGGGCGTCTGCAGGCGGAAGCTTCCCCTTCGCTTGAACCATGCGGGCGACATCGGTGCCGTCGACATACTCCATGACGATATACAGGAGATCGTGAGTCTCCCCGGAATCAAACACGCTCACGATGCCGGGATGACTTAATTTCGCGAGGGTGGTGGCTTCGAGCCGGAACCGCGCGGCGAAGTCGGACTCCGAATTTCCGATCAGATCAGCCGGCAAAATCTTGATGGCAACCAGGCGGTTGAGTGACAATTGCCTGGCCTGGTAAACAACTCCCATGCCCCCGCGTCCGATGAGCGACAAGAACTCAAAGGCAGGGAGCCAGGACTGCATCTCCCTCAGCGAAGGAGGTTGCCAGGCCCCTTGAGGTGGGAGGCCTCCTTTCATTGCCTGAGGATGGACCGGATCCAGTCCAACTCACCGTCGACTTCGCTGTGGGAACCGACGGTTCGTGCCACCTCCTGGCGCAGCAGGTCATAGAACTTGCTGCGCAAACGGAACACCAGCAAGCGCACGGCAGTTTCGCTCGACTCCAGCCGTTGAGCCACTTCGCGATAGGACGGCGGCGCGTCATCCAGGATGAGGAACGGCAGCAGCGCCTCGAACACGCCAGTGCGCCCGGTTTCCACAAAGGTTTCGCGTAATTGGGCGCGCACTCCCTCAAGCAACAAATAAGCCCAGGTGCGGGTGAACAGCCAAGCAGGATCCCGATGATCCAATGGTTCGAGGGCGTATCGCTCCTCGGCGTGCAAGGCATCGAAGGCAATGGTCTGTTGGCCTGCTCCACGCTTCAGCGCTCTCTGCCGGCGGTTCTGATCGACCAGGTATCGGTTCAACGAGGAGAGAAGGAATGTCCTCAGCTTGCCCTGGTCCGCCTGGGCTGCCGCAAAGGTCTCATCCTCGAGCAGCTTTACAAAGAAGCCCTGGGTGAGGTCCTCGGAATCGTGCGGGGCAAACCCACGTCGGCGAAGGAAGGCGTAGATCGGATACCAATAGAGCCCGCACAATTCCTCCAGAGCGGCACGGCGCACCTCGGCGCCTTCGTGCACGCGCATCACCAGCGTCCAGTCGGTGGTCGGAAAATTCGGACGCACGTCGGGGATGCTCCCCAGGTTCTCGTCATTGGAAGGTGATGGACACATTACAAGTGGTGTCAGTCTGGCACATCGTGGGCTGGAATAGAAGCATCTTCGGAGGTGGAGTGGTCGGCTAGTTCCTAGCGCGCGGCGGCGTTCTGGAGGAGCGGGAATCCCCCTCCGGGGGCGTCGAAAAGCTGTAGAGGGCTACAGCACTCCATATGGCTTTGGGGCACCCCGTCCTCAAGCTTGCAAAGTCGGAAGTGCTGCGTAGTATGTGCCCTGAATGAGGGATTCGGCTCAGGGTGTGATGTGCAGCTCGCAGGCCACGTTTGTGACCACGCGTTGGACGACGGTGTCCCGCGCGGGAGGGTCATCGGACGATTCGGAAGCCGCCCTCGCTCAGCTGTGCCAGGATTACTGGTATCCGCTCTACGCCTTTGCCCGGAGGCGCGGCCTCACGATGCATGACGCCCAGGATGCCACGCAGGCGTTCTTTGTCAGGCTCATCGAGGATGGCATGCTGAAGCAGGCCCGGGCCGAGCGCGGGAAGTTCCGCACCTTTCTCCTCGCCTCCATGCAGAATTTTCTCACCAACGCCCATCGCGCACAGCAACGCCTGAAGCGGGGCGGCGGAACCCACTGGGTTGAACTGGATGCTCTCGATGCCGAAGCCCGCTTTGCTCTGGAGCCCACGGATCCCCTGACCCCGGAAGCCCAGTTCGAACGCAGTTGGGGCTTCGCCCTGATCGAGCAGGTGTTTCGTCGGTTGGGCAGCGAGTATGAGAAGGCTGGGCGCACGTCGTTGTTCGAACAGATCAGGCCCTTTCTGGCTGCAGATTCGGCCCGGCCTGGTTATCCGGCTTTGGCACAACAACTGGGCATGAGCGTCAGTGCGGTCGGTGTGATGATCCATCGAATGCGTCAGCGTTATGGCGAATTGCTCCGGGAGGAAATCCTGGCCACTGTGGGAACGACTGAGGAGCTGGATGGTGAACTCAAGCACCTGATGGATGTGGTGGCCTCCAGCTAACTGCTCTGCCGATTCATTGCGGGTTCGCACCCATCGAATGTCGAGGACTCCAAATCGCGGGACAAGTTGTCCTCAGTGCGGCGCGGTCATCGCGTCGGACGCACCGTTCGGACAATGCCCGCGTTGTCTGCTCGCCCTGGGACGGTTGACCGGACGGTCCTGGCCGGCTGCGCAGGAAGCGATGGTTGCCGGGCAGGGTCGTCGCTTTGGCGATTATGAGCTGATGGAGGAGGTGGCGCGCGGCGGGATGGGGGTCGTGTTTCGCGCCCACCAAGTGAGCCTCTGCCGCGAGGTTGCCCTCAAGATGATTCTCTCGGGAGAGCTGGCATCCACCGAATTAGTGCAGCGGTTTCGCAATGAAGCCATGGCGGCCGCTCGCCTCGAGCATCCCCACATCGTGCCCGTCTACGAGATTGGGGAGCATGACAACCAGCATTATTTCACCATGCGCCTGATTCCGGGAGGGCGGAACATTGCGGCGTGGGAAAAGGATCTGAATCTTCCGCCCAAGGAACGCGCCCGGCGCGTCGTTCAGCTCCTGGTCAAAGTGGCGCGAGCCGTCAGCTTCGCCCATCAGCATGGGGTGCTGCATCGCGATCTCAAACCATCGAACATCCTCGTCGACGGACATGATGAACCCTGCGTGGTTGACTTCGGCATCTCGCGACGGCTCGAACTCGATGCTGAGCTGACGTGGACGGGGCAGATGGTTGGCACCCCGCGCTACATGGCACCGGAGCATGTCGGAGGCTCGCGTCGAGGGCTATCCACCGCCTCTGACATCTACAGCCTAGGGGCCATCCTTTATGAGCTGCTGACGGGTAGGAAAGTCTTTGATGGAAATGACATGCTGACCTTGCTCCGACAGGTCACCGAGTCCCCTCCCGCTCCGCTGCTGCTCGGTGAACGCGGCCTTGAACGCATCGTTCTGTGCTGTTTACGCAAATCGCCGGAAGATCGCTATGCCAGCGCTGCTGACCTTGCGGATGACCTTGAGCGTTGGCTCCGACTCGAACCCGTCCTCGCCGCCCCCGGCACTTCCAGCCCCGACCAGGCACTCTGGGTGTTTCGGCATCCGCGCACGTCGGTTCTCGCCGTGGTGTCGATCGCGGTGGTCGCTTCCCTGATTCTGTTCGCTCTCAGTCGGGACGAACCGAAGTCGGAACTGCCCGCTTCTCCCATCGCGAGCGTCGGCCGCAGCCAGGAGGCGCAGCGGTTGGCCCGTCGTGCCTTGGAGTGGTTTCACGACGTCAACGGCCCGCTTGGATACATCAAGCTGTCCGACCCGGCGGGGCGACTCACCCGCGTGGATGCCGGAAAGCCGCTACCGCCGGGCGATCTCGAGGTTCGGGAGCTGTGGCTGGATCACTGGATACCGGCCGACGAAGCCAAAGTTAAGCTTCCTGCGATCACAGCTGCAGAGTTCCGAACCCATGCTGCGACGTTGACCAAGCTCCGGTTATGTTTCCTTCGCGATCTCAACTTGATCGCCGATGATTTTACGTTCCTGGCTCAGAATCCTGATCTGGGCTCTCTGACCATTGAGAATTGCCAAGGCGGTGGGGATCGCCTGTTTGCCATCATTGCCCCCCTGGAGAGACTCCGAATGCTCACGCTGGATAATAGCGAACAGCCCAACGACCCACTGAAGGGGAGTAACCTCCACATGCTCCGGTGCCTTCCCACCTTGGAGGCCGTTCTGTTCATGCATTGCAGCTTCGACGACGCCGGGGTCAGCGCTTTGGTCGAGCAGTGTCCAAACATCCGCCGGATTGGACTCGCCAAAACACGCATCACCGACGCCAGCCTGCGGAAACTCAGCCGGCATGCGCTCCAGGAGCTTGGACTCGATGGCAATCCTGCCATTACTGACGCGGGTTTGGCGGAGTTATCGAAGATTCCTGCTTTGAAGCATCTCAGCGTGTACGAATGTAGCAACCTGACCCAAGCTGGCATCGCGGCCTTTCGGAAAGCCCATCCCGAGTGCAACTTGGGATGGGAACCGTGAGACATCTGAAGGGCTCCGTCTGGCCAAGTCCCTGGTTTCCAGACGCTTTCTCCGACTAATTCCCATGGCTGAGACATGACGCTGGATCATTTGCCCGCCGATGAGCAGGGACGCCCGTCCGCTGTAAAGAACTCCGAAAAACGGTTTAGAATCGTATGGACATACCCTGGCTTGATGCGGTGTGCCACCCAGTGCAGTCGTGCCGAACTCAGTTCCAATATTGCTCATGAAGCCCAATGTTCCCTTTCTCCCCGTTTTCCTGTGCCTGGCTTCGATGGTAGCAGCCGTAGCGCTCACGACTCCCGCTGGTGCTCAACCCGCTTTCCGGATCCTGAATTTGCAGCCTTCGGGGGGGAAAGTCCTGATCGACCATGAGTCGTCCCCGGCCTTTTATCATGTGCTGCGTCGTTTGAACTTGGAGACCGGGGCGGAGACACCCGTGGACATGGCTCCTGGCACCCAGAACATTGGACGTCTCCAAGATCCGAATCCCTCGCCGCGGACCGGTTATTATCGCGTCACCCGGGTGCGAGCGGCGGATCCTTTGGACGCTGACAACGACGGCATCGACGACCTCTACGAGTTCAATCATCCGCCTCTGTCGGCATTTGACGCCTCGGACGCTGTCCAAATTTCGCCCTCCAGCGGCCGGACCCGACTGGAGGATTACCTGCGTGATGAATCGAATCTCGGGCTCTATCCCTACCTGGTCGGGCGCGGTATGCACGACATTACGGGACCGGCGGCAGATGGGGGCATGATGGGCTACGCGTCGGGCGATCAACGATCCGCCGGTATTCACGATCGCCAGTGGGCGCGGGCATTCATTGCCGGCGGACGCGGCGCGAGCGACAAGCGGGTGGTGTTTGTAGTGGTAGACACCGGGCAGGTTTTTCATGCGGTCACTCAAGGGGTTCACGACCGACTCCAGGCCGACGATGAGCTGAAGAACCACTACTCGTTCGCCAACATCGTTCTCAGCGCGACTCATACCCACGGAGGTGCGAGCGGGCATTCCCACCATCCGCTCTACAATTATCCGACGGGCGGCTACGCCTGGCAGACCTATGAGGCCATGGTGCATGGGATCTTTATGGCGATCAAAAAGGCGCACCGCAATCTCGCGCCCGGCAAGATTCTTCTCAACTCCGGACAGTTGCTCAATGCGAATGAAAATCGTGAGCCGGAAAGCTTTAAACAGAACGTCGAAACCTATCACCCGGCGCTCAAGAACCCGTTTGGGTCGGACAATCGGGATACTGAGATGCTGTGTCTTCGTTTCGAGCACTCGAACCGACGTGAGATTGGTATGTTCAACTGGTTCCCCGTGCACGGCGTCTCCTACTCGTTGGAAAACCGGCTTCTAACGGGCGACAACAAGGGGCTCGCGTCGTACCTGTTCGAGCGCGAGAAGGGAACGTTCTATCCGGGTCATGGGCGAGCCGGAGAGTCGTCTGGATTCGTCGCTGGTTTTGCCAATTCCAACGAAGGCGACCTGACTGCTAATCTTTGGACATCCACCAACGCCTGGCCGTCTGGCCTCAGCGCTTGGCCTACCAATAACGAAAACGATCTCCTGCGCGTGACCACCATCGGCTCGCGCCAGTTCAGCAAGGCCATGGAACTCTACAGCGGCTCTGCTGGCAGTCCCAAGAGAGTGTTCGGCGATGTTGACTTCAGGCACATGTATCTGGCCATCACCTCGGTGGTGGTCAACCCACTGAACCTGTACCCTTACAACGTTCCGGGCGTGGGCCTCCCACCGTGTGCTTCGTGTCCTGACCGGGGCCAACCGGCGGTGCCGTGGACCACTTACCGAGGAGCGATGGGTGTGGACTTCCTGGCAGGTACCCGCGATGGGGTTGGCCTGTCAGGAGGCCTCATCGATTTCCTCAAGGAGATCACCGAGGTCTTTAAGCCGCTCGACCCGGTCACCCTCGACTTCGAGGCGCGCCATGTTCCCAAGCATGTCATTATCACGACGGCGACGGATGCCGGTTTTGGCCTCACTTGGACCCCGCAGATCATTCCGATATCGATTCTCCGCATCGGAAGCCTGGCCATCCTCTCGGTGCCGGCGGAATTCACGAGTATGGCTGGATCCCGTCTGCGTAAGACCGTCGAGTCCATCCTGGGACCGGAGACGCACACGATCATCGCGGGTTTGGCGAATGACTATTCCGGATACGTAACCACCTATGAGGAATATGTGCATATCGTGCCCAAGGAAAACGCCTTGCCGGGTCAGAACTACGAGGCGGCCTCCACCCAATTCGGAGCGTTCACGCTAGCGGCTTATCAAACGAAGTTTGCCGAGCTCTCCCAGGCCCTCCTCAACGGAACCCCGACAGCGACCGAGGCCATGCCTCGAACCCAGGCACCGGAGATTCACGGCGTGGTTATCGGAAACCCTCTCATCGCTTCGGATCCCCTGTTCGACCTTCAACCTCTTCCTCAGGCGCGTCCAGCTGAGTATAAGGGCAAGGCGGGATGTCCGGACGGCCAGTTCTTCGATTTGCCTACGGGTGCGTGCTGGAGTTGTCCCCCGGGCTATAATCGAACCGTGTTTGGCATCGACGGGGCGGAGGCGTGCGAAGTGCCCGGCCGTTCTGAATTCACCGGCGCGACGCGACATGGGCCAGCGGGCTGCGGTCCTGGTCAGTTCTTCGACCTCATCACCGGGGCCTGCTGGAGTTGTCCGGACGGCTACAACCGGACGGTCTTTCCCATTGAGGGCAACGCAGCCTGCGAACGTCCGGCGCAGTCGCTCTTCGCACCTGCCGCTCAGCATGGACCGGAGGGCTGCGGTCCTGGTCAGTTTTTCGACCTCCTTGCCGGCGCGTGCTGGAGCTGTCCGGCGGGCTACAATCGGACGATATTCCCGATCGGAGACCCCTGGGCCTGCGAACGTCCAGCCACATCGGAGTTCCTGGCTCCGCTCAGTGCTGCCGGCAGCCTGTTCAATTGTCCGGCCGGCTATGAATATGACATCATTCTGGGACGCTGCTACCGATGTCCGGACGGCAGTGGCAAATTCATTTTCCGGTCATGGGACGATTCTCGCGGTGCTTGCGAACGGGTGATCCCGGCTGCCGGCTCCTTCGCCACACGGCACGGGGAGCTCTGTCCGCCAGGTCAGTTCAGGGATCTGGGATTCTGCTGGAGCTGTCCGGCCGAGTACAACCGCACCATCTTCCGGGTGGACGATCCTCGCGCTTGTGAGCGGGTCATTCCGGCCAGCTTGTCGGCTGGGACTCGTTTTGGGGGACTGTGTCCGGTGGGCCAGTTCCGTGATCTCCTGACCGGTGCCTGCTGGAGTTGTCCTCCAGGTTTCAATCGGACGGTCCTCCCGATTGATTCAGCCTCCGCCTGCGAGGTGGTGATCCCTACCGTTCGGACCCACGCCACTCGATTTGGCAATTTCGCCTGCGCGGATCGCGGTTTGGACTGGTTCCTGGATGTGGGCCGCAACGAGTGCTGGTCCTGCAATGGGTGGATGCGGAATGCGAATCCGGTGGATTCCTTCGAGGCGTGCACGGGACCCGCGGTGGCCTTCGGGGAGTTGGTCTTGGATCCGACGTGGGTGCGCCCGGAGACGGAACGCCGTTACAGGCGGGGCGATCGCATGTCCGTCAGCTTCTGGGGAGGCCATCCCAAGAACGTCTTCGGCACCATTAATAACCGGATGGTTGACGCGCTTCCGAGTTTCTTCGAAGTGCAGCAACTCACCGGTGCTGGCTGGGTGACCCTGCGCACGGATGCCGATTGGGATACTACCTTCCAGTGGGAACGAGTGGGTGTGGCTGCGTCAAAATCGACGGTAAGTTGGGACATTGGTGTGGACACACCGACCGGGACATATCGGGTCTTCCATCAGGGCTTCTCCTTGGACTCGGGCGGGAGCATCACTCCCTACCAGGGCGTTTCTCCCGTCTTTCAGGTGATTCCCTGAGAACGCTCGGAAGCGCGCGCAATGCAATTTTTCCTCCCCACGAAAATGAAACATGTCTGGACCTTAGTCTTCGCCATCGTGTTCCTGACCGCCAACCGCTTAATCGCTCATCCCGGTCACGAGACCAACGCGACACCTGCACTGACGGAAGTAGTCGCTCTCGTCTTTTCTGACTTCCACTCCGCGCCGTGCGCTGAGGTCAATGGACTCCTGGATGCCCTGGCACAATCCCGGCATCTCAGCATTCAGAGGATCTTCAAACATGCCCCATCCAGCACTGAGGCCATCGCGGCGCACGAGGCAGTCCTGGCTGCGGGCGCCCAGGGAAAGTTCCTCGAGATGCATGATCTCCTCTTCAAACAAGCCAAGCCCGCGGGCAGCGTGCTGCTGAGGCTGGCTGAGTCGCTAGGGCTTGACCGAGACCGCTTCGAGACCGCTCTGGACGACCGCCAGTTTCGGAACATGGTGGCCAAGGACATTGCCGAAGCGCGTGGCCTCGGAGTAAAATCGACACCGACTGTCTTCTTGAACGGTGCTCGGTTTGATGGCCTTGATGGTCTCAAGTCGCTGCTGCGTGGCTCCACGCGACCCGCGGCACCCGCCTGGGAATCGCTGCCGGCGGAAAGCCTCAAACTCGATCTTGAGGGCTCCCCATCTTTCGGATCGACGGACGCGCCGGTCACGATCATTGAGTTCACTGATTTTCGATGCGGCTTTTGTCGCATCCATTCCCAAGTACTTTCGGAACTGGTCGCCGCCTATCCCCATCAGATTCGGCGCGTGTTCAAACATTACCCGTTGGAGAGCCAGGGCCCGGGGTTGCTTCCTCATTTGGCATCCATGGTGGCGTCGAGCCAAGGCCGGTTCTGGGAGATGCACCAGGCCATCATGAACGAGGCTCTAGAGCAGGGGCAACCCGACCTTCGCGAGCGGGCCATGGCCGTGGGCATTCTTTCGGACGTGTTCCAGCGAGGTATGGTCGACCCGAAGTTCAAAGCGATGGTCGAGCGAGACGAGGCGGAGGGGGAGTCGCTGGGCATTCGAGCTACCCCGACCACCTTTATCAATGGCCGGCGCTTGGTGGGACGGCAGTCGATCGAGACTCTTAAGGGGTATGTCTCTGAGATCCTGTCATCCAGGAAATCGGATGCGGGCGTGCCAGCTGTTGGAGCCAGCACCAAGCCCGTCGGGAATGACGCCGGACCGATCGGCCCACCTAAGCATCTCGGGACGTTTCCCCTAGAGGAGGCGTCATGTGAACGGGGGCTTGGGGAGAACCGAAGTGCAACGAATGTGGTGAGGGTGATGCCGTAAAGCCTGCGATTGGAGATTCCACACGACTACTCGTGGGATCTCATTCGGCACAGCGTACGCTGCAATTGAGGAAGCTCCGTGGATCGGAGCTTCGGGGTACCCTCTTGCTCTGAGTGCGATGCTGTTTCAACCTCGGTAGCGCTCAAGCCAGTGGGCGTAAGGTGCTGGCAATACCCAAGAAGGTTTCTCAACTCCCAGCTTTTTGGCGGCGGCATACGGCCAATGAGGATCGGCAAGCAGCTGGCGGCCGATCATCACCATGTCCACCGTTCCGCTTCCCACTAGCTCTTCGGCCAATTCCGGGGTGCTGATGTTCCACGAGGTGGCCCCGGGCAATCCTGT
Source organism: Verrucomicrobiales bacterium (assembly GCA_016793885.1). NCBI lineage: Bacteria > Pseudomonadati > Verrucomicrobiota > Verrucomicrobiia > Verrucomicrobiales > Verrucomicrobiales bacterium. The sequence goes on along the minus strand of JAEUHE010000128.1, from coordinate 5,578 downwards.
CTCCTTCAGGACGCGTCGCGCGATGGGCCCCATCATGGCGGGTCCCCACGGGATCTGGGCCGACGGAGTGGAGAAGCCCATGCTTACATCGAGGAAATCCAGTCCGCGCTGCTGGAGTCCCTTCACCACTTGGATGGAATCCGACAGCGTGGCTTCATCCTTTCCGTCGAACTCGAGGACCCCGAGTCGGGCGCAGAGCGGCAGCCGATCTGGCCACACCCGACGCACGGCTTCCACGGTTTGGTTATGAAAACGGGATCGATTCTCAACGCTTCCCCCATACTCGTCCGGTCGTTGATTCGACCACGTCGAAAGAAAACTTTGGGCCAAGTAACCGTGGGCGAAATGCAGCATGAGGAACTCGATCCCCAGATCGCGAGCGCGCTGAGCTGCGGCGACGAAATCAGCCTGCACGCGTCGGATGTCTGTGGCTGTCATCTCGCGTGGCACGCGGGGCAAGTTCGCTCCGAAAGCCACGGCTGAAGGCGCAATCGGTTGCCAGCTCCTGGGGTCACTTTCCGGGATATGGTCGTCTCCGGCCCAGGGACGGTTCGCGGACGCTTTGCGGCCCGCATGAGCGATTTGAATTCCTGGAATTGCCCCGGCAGCTTTGATCGACGCCACGATCGGAGCCAGCGCCGCCGCCTGTTCGTCATTCCAGAGGCCGAGACATTCGGGACTGATGCGGCCTTCCGGGCTGACGGCAGTCGCTTCGATGACTACCAAACTGGCTCCGCCTCGGGCCAAGCCGGTGTAGTGCCCTTGGTGCCAGGCCTGCGCTACACCGTCGGTGGCGGAATACTGACACATGGGGGACACGGCGATCCGATTGCGGAACGTGAGGCTCTTGAGGTTGTAGGAATTGAATAGTGCTGGCATAGGTCTCAGACTAGGGACTCCTGGAGTGGGAGCTTACCACGTCTGGCACCATACTGGATGGGCGGTGAGCACCATCGCAACAACGAAACCCAGACAAGCTGCGATTGGGCGCGAAGGGACGGCTGAGTGTATCACTCGAAGGCACCCTTCTTCGCCTTGGTGGCTACGCAGGCCAATCGATCACAAAGCTCTCTGAGGGAGGGGACACCGACGATGTTACCCACGGACCACGCAGACTACACGGAGGAAAACTCGGCTTTCATCCCTTCGGGGCCCCACATCGCGTCCTTCGCGTCCATTGCGGTTGAAAAGTCTCTTTTTGCTTGGTCCGGTTTTCTTCGGCTTGGGACCTTCGTGAGCTTAGTGCCTACTGTGAGACATTTGGGCCTGCTGGTCTTGGGGCGCGGGGGAACGTCCGGAGACGGACGTCTCTACAATTGTAGTGTGGGCCGTGTCGGCCCATCGGGGGCGCTCGAAGGGGACGGCGGGGTCTTGCGCTGTTGATTCCCTTCCCTTTGAGAGCAAGTCCAGTATTCTACGGCCATGAAACACCCTGTCACTCGCCGCACCTTCCTGAAGAGCGGCGCTATTGTCACCGTCGGGATGACCGCGCCGAGCTTCACGACGCGCGCCCAGACCAACAAAAACAGCCGGCTGCGCGTCGTTCAGATTGGTGCCGGGGGCGTCGGTGGCATGCAACGGGGCGGACTCAAAGGGCATCCGATGGTCGAGTTCGCCGGCTTCTGTGATGTCGACAGGAACGTTCTGGAGAAGGTGGCTAGTGGTTATCCGGGAGCGTTTAAGGCGGCGGATTACCGGGAAGTCTTTGCCAACCGGGCAGACCAGTTCGATGCCGTGATCGTGGACACCCCTGACTTCCATCATGCGCCGATGATGTTGACGGCGATGCAGCACAACAAACACATCTACGGTCAGAAGCCGCTGGTTCATCAGCTGAGCGAGCTGCGGATGATTCGTGACGGGCTCCAGGCTCGTCCGAACCTAGTGACCCAGATGGGAAATCAGCGGGCTTGCGAGAGGGGACGAATGCAGGCGGTCGAGATTCTGAAGAGCAACCAGCTGGGACGACCCGTCGAAGGGTATGTCTGGACGGGTGGACCTTCCAAACCTGATAGCTTTCCTGAGGCATGGAAGCCCTATCCGCCTGCCAAGCCAGTCCCTGATTACTTGAACTGGGATTTGTGGCTGGGGCCGCTCACGCAGCAGCTCGGATACAATGAGGCGCTCGCTCCGGGCTCCTGGCGCGAATATTGGGAAACCGGTACCGGCCAATTGGGCGACTGGGGCTGTCACTTGCTCGACCTGTTCTATTTCGCCTATGATATGCCGGCTCCCGAATCGGTCCAGACCCACACCATTCGGCCATCCAACACCGGACACTCGGCGCATGACCAGAGCACAATCACGTATCCGGGCGGCGGCAACTTTGCCCGCGAGAAATTTGTCATTCACTACAACGACAACGCTCTGAAGCCCTCCTTTGCGGCACTGGGACTGCCTTTGCCTGACATCCGCTCCAACTACATTCTCGTGGTCTGTGAGGAAGGAGCGCTGTTGGTGGAGGCCGCCGGGGATATGACCATCTTTCGCAAGGGCAAAGAGGTGGAGAACGAACCCAAGCCCGTCGTGGCGCCCCGCAACCATTGGAAAGACTGGGCCGACACCTGCTTGGGGAACAAGAAGCCTCTTTGGACCCCTTTTAGTATCGCGTGGCGGATCACCGAACCGGTCTTGCTGGCGGTCAAGGCGACGCGTTTTCCAGGCCAGGAACTTCACTGGGACTCGGCGAATTTCCGCTTCACCAATCATGAGCAGGCTAATCGGGAGGTGCTGTCGCGCGAGTATCGTGAAGGCTTCGCACCGCCGAAGGTGGGTTAAGCTTATGCTGAAGCACGCGATGCGGGTCCTGCGAGTGGGAGTGCTGTGGTTGGGGATGGTCGGCCGTGCGCTGGGCGAAAGTGAGCCGATCACCGATGTCTATGTTCTCGCGGGACAGTCCAATGCTGAGGGACACAACCATGCCACCACTTACACTCCGGCGCCCTTTCCTGACGTGTGGCGGCGACAGACCAATGTTTTGTTCTGGCCGGGGAGCAACGCCAAGGCGGGGCTGAAGAACACTTGGACAGTGCTGCAGGTGGGTGCGTCGGGCATCAACCCTCATGCCTTTGGTCCTGAAATCACTTTCGGTCACAGCCTGGCCACCGCACAACCGCAGGCTCGCATTGCGATCATTAAGTATGCCGTCGGGGGAACCGGCATCGCTCGAAGCAAAGACTACGACGATTACATCGCTCATCCACAGCTGATCAACTTCAACGACCACGGAAGGAACTGGCATTGGCCTGAGCCCAGCCAACCCGCCGGAAGTCTTTACACTAACCTGCTCGTGAATGTGAGGGACGCCTTGCAGGCTTTGAAGGACCAGGGAACGAGGCATCGTTTGGCAGGCTTTTTATGGATGCAGGGTGAGCACGAGGCGGGCATCAGCCCCAAGATGGCCAAGGACTATCCAGTGCTGCTCGCGGGCCTCATTAAGCATTTGCGAGCGGACTTGGGGCAGCCGGCGCTGCCCTTTGTGATTGGCCAAGTTTCAGACAAGTGGATCTTCCACCCTGTCGTCCAGGCCGCTCAGACCTCGGTGTGCGAACAGGATCCCTACGCCGCGTTGGTGGTTACCCGCGATTTACCGCGGACAACTGGCGATGATGCCCACTATACCGCCAACGGAATGGTCACTTTGGGCGAGCGCTTCGCGGCCAGTATGAGGACGCTCACGCGCCCGTGAGGCTGGGTGTGATTTAGCCCAAATCCAGGAACGGAGTTACCACGGATTTCACGGATGACGCGGATGGGCAAAGATTTGGACGGACGACCCTCATCACTCGAAGAAGGAGTGCGAAGTCCTTCTTAGGAATGTCACAAAGCCTTCTCAATCCGTGTCATCCGAGAAATCCGTGGTTATTCCATTCCCGGGCTTGGGCTTAGGGCCCCCAAACGCTTTTGCAGTCGGCGACGATAGGCGGCCGCCTGCTTGATGTAGGTTTCGGCTTGGGGGTTTCCTTCGATCTCGAGCTCACGTTCGACTTTGGCCGCCACTTGGCGCAGTCGTTTCACCCAGATGTCGGCTCGTAGCGTATTGGTCAACAGCTCCGTCTGACGCGCCCGAAACCGTTGTCGGAACTCGGAGACCTCCATCACCGATTTGGCGACCAGGCCGGACATGGAGGGGACAGCGGCAATGTTTCTGGGCTGGAAGGTCTGGTCCAGACCCTGTGGCAAGAACACCATGCGATTGGCTTCGCGGTCGTGGAAGATGCGAAAGTTATTTCGTCCCAGCGAGTAACCATCCCAGTGCGAGAGGATGACCTCCAAGGCCATGAACGAGAGAAACCGATCGACATCAAGCGTTTGTTCCAGGGCAGTCCTGCGAGCCTTCAAATCCTCCAGCTGAGCCGCTGCGGCCAATGCGGTCAGGCGGGAACGGTCCTTGGGTTCGTCACCCGAGTTGATACGGAGACGTTGATTTACATCCTGCTGAGCATGTCCGTCGTAAACATTTCCGCCCGCGTCTGAGAAATGCCGCTTGAGGAACTGCTTGTTCACCCCTTCCACCAGCACGAAGAGGCCCAGGTTTCTCGCATTGAGCGCTACCAGCGCATGACCGGCGCGGGGTGCCGGGACGCCCGCTGCTTCAAACATCTCGCGACATAGCTTTTCAGCCAGGTAGCTGGAGTCCTGAACCGAGTTGTTGAGGTGGATCTTCTTGAGGCCGTGAAAAGTTTGTCCAGGGGCCAGGCGATCAAAGTTCACCGTGAATGCGGGTCGCTCATCCAGAGGTCGAAAGCTTCCTGGCCCGCCTTTCAGGCGAATCGAGACGTTGGTATACACCCGTGTTCCTTCGACAACTCGACCCGACACATACTTTCGGGGTTTTTGCCGAAGCTGGTCCATCGCGTCCTCCGATAACTCGAGGCGAACTCTGGGAATCTCTCCTTGAACAAAGAGGTCTAGGGCCGGGATGGGCTTGGCCGGTTTTGCTGGGGCAACCTCCTCGGCGGCCTTCGTCGGGCATCGGAAGCCAAAGGTTAATAAAAAACAGATGCAGAACGACGGGAAAGCATGGAGGAGCCGCGGTCTCGTTGAGTCGGCGTTAGGATGATGACAGGCTGGCACGGCTGCTTCAGACGATGGCGACGTGCGGTTGGTAACAAGCTTTTCGATATCCCTGGAGGGGATCCCCGCTCCGCGGGGGGACCAAAGCGGCAGGGGTCTGCCGCACTCCATATCGGCCCGCCGGTCGCGAAGCGTCTTGGAGTGCTGTAGCCCTCTACAGCTTTTCGATATCCCTGGAGGGGATCCCCGCTCCGCGGGGGGGACCAAAGCGGCAGGGGTCTGCCGCACTCCATATCGGCCCGCCGGTCGCGAAGCGTCTTGGAGTGCTGTAGCCCTCTACAGCTTTTCGATATCCCTGGAGGGGATGCCCGCTCCGCGGGGGGGACCAAAGCGGCAGGGGTCTGCCGCACTCCATATCGGCCAGTCGGTCGCGAAGCGTCTTGGAGTGCTGTAGCCCTCTACAGCTTTTCGATATCCCTGGAGGGGATCCCCGCTCCGCGGGGGGGACCAAAGCGGCAGGGGTCTGCCGCACTCCACATCGGCCAATCGGTCGCGAAGCGTC
>JAEUHE010000127.1 GCA_016793885.1 Verrucomicrobiales bacterium | reverse complement strand
ATTGGCAAGTTCGCGCGCAGAGGCTGCGTCCAACCCGGGAATGTAAAGCATCCGAGAGCAGCCTCTCCCTTCACTCCATCCCAACTCTCCCAACACCTCTCATTCTTCAGCTCTCGGCTGCTCTACATTCCTTTGGTTGTTGGACGGCATGAGTAGCCTCGTATGAGATTCGGACGCGGCAGATGGCATTGGTATGACATCATTATCGTCGGACTTGCTGCTGTGATTGTCTATCCCGACAAAGTTTTGGATGGGATTGGCGAGCGCACCGGCAGAGTGTTTGGCTGGCGGCACGTTGTCCTGATTGAGGTTGTTGCCTTTATGCTGATGGTTGTTTCGATGGCTCTGCTCATGCCCGCCTATCCACGGTTGGAGTGGTGGTATCCACTGCTTGCCGTCGGGATGCTGGCTTTGGTCCGAGCCATCATGTGGTTCGTTTCCGAGCTGTTCGGGTTCGGGGATTGATGACCTTGCCGCCCAACTATCCACTCGATCCAACAGCCCTTAGCCTCCGAGTTTTTCACGTGATCACCGATCTCTCATTCCAGGTCTCGTCCGAGTTGGTTCTTGGTCGGCGGGCTGTGGATCAGCGGGGTCGCTGGACATCATGAGCGCACGTCAAACACTTCTGACCCTTGTTATAGCCGGACTTGGCATCCTCACAACAGGTTGCTCCACCGCCAACCTCAGTCCGCGCGAGGCGTTCTTGCGTGCCAATCCTGGAATACGGTCCAAGTTCCTCAAGCTTCGGGAGACTTCAGTGGAGGAGTTGGAGCTCGCCGAGACCTTCACCTGGTGGCCGCAGATTCTCATAGCAGAGAGGCTGCGTGCGGACTTTGCCACCAACGCAGAATTGGTGAAGCGCCTTGACCAACTAGAGGCACACGCCAAGAAGACTTGGGAGAGTAAGAAGGAATGCTTCGCGCAGATGAGCAGTGACATCAACACGCAGACAGACACGCTCTTTTTCTACAGCCGTCACGAAGGCAGAGGTACTGAGGAAGGCTGGATGCTCGTGCGTCGCGGACGCATCCTCAAGAAATACGTTCTGGCAACACGTGAGTATCTCGATGTGGAGGAACCCTGATGCCCAACAAGGCTACTCCAGCGAACGCGCCGACAGCGTCCAGGTTTCAGCTTCAGCGTCCACACCGGCGCGTCCCTGAGTAGTTTCGTTCGCCCAATCAACATGATCGTTTACGTCGACGTCGATGACACGCTGGTGAGGTCGGTTGGCAGCACTCGAAGCCCCGTGCCAGGCGTCATCGAACATGTGAAACAGCTCAAGGCCGATGGCGCGACATTGTATCTCTGGAGCGCGGGCGGAGCAGAGTATTGCCGTGCCACTGCAATAGAACTCGGCATCGAGTATTGCTTTGTAGGCTTTCTTCCCAAGCCTCGGATCATGATCGACGACCAGGAGGTGAAGGATTGGGTATTCTGCACGACCTTCCATCCCGCTACTTGTACGGGCAAGCGGTTGGAGGACTATTTTCGGCTATGACGAGGAGAATTACCAGGGCGAACAAGCCCACTCGATCCAACAGCCCTTAGCCTCCGAATTTTTCACATGACCACCGTTCCTGCATCCCTGGTTTCGTCCGAGTTGGCTCTCGGTCGGCGGGCTGTGGATCAGTGGGGACGTTCATTGCAGATAAAATGAGTAATGGAGGGACATTCAAGAGCTGTTGGTGGCTCTGGGCTGCCATAAGCCTTCCATGGATCGCTTTCAATCTGTTTCGAGTCCGCGACGGCAAGGGTGATTCTTACACTGATTGGTCAGTGTTCACCAACACAAGGCTGAGCGAGACCTATTCTTCGGGATTGTTACTTGAAGATGTTCTCGGTCCCTTGATTGTTGGCTTGCTCTTGCACTGCCTTATCATTGTTGCATGTGCCAAATGGCGCGCACGTGGCTCCCTCCGTCCACTGGTCGGTCAGGCTTCAGTCTCGGTAAACAATTTAACCAGATCGTCGACCGAACCGCCGCCATAATCCGGATTTCCGACATGACCACAGGCACTACATTGGCTACTTCGGCGAGTGCCCGCTTACGGCGGCGGTCGGTCACGATCGGTCGTTAGGAAACTTCGCACGCCATGAGCAAAGACGAGATGAGCAAGATTCTGTCAAAGCACTTGGCGAAGTTTCGCACTTGGAGTTACGCGCAGCTTGCTGAGCGCGTCGCGCGTGACCGCAAGGAGCACGATTGCTTGGAGCATGTCGAGGGGGTTGCTCCCGACGGCACCGAGTATCAGATGGAGTTTCAGGCGTTGTGGAACGACAAGCCTGGTGGCGAGGTGATCGTCTTCGCAGATTTTTCGGCATCTCCACAGCGTCCGCTTTGGGGGTTTATTCCCATTTACACCCCGGATGTGACCGACAGCTTTATCCTGAGTCCTGACGGACGATTTGTTGGAGAGCATGAGACACCAGTCTCCTGACAAGCCCACTCGATCCAACAGCCCTTAGCC
>JAEUHE010000126.1 GCA_016793885.1 Verrucomicrobiales bacterium | reverse complement strand
GAATGGACAACGCCCTCTTGTAGAGAATACCAGGTGGACATAAATCACCGATAACGATTGTGGCATAAACCTCCTATGGTTCCGGCTCGCAACCCACCTTGGGGTTGTGAAACTAAATCATACTACCCAGGGTAGCTCGCGTCTCGCAACCCTGGGCTTTGAGGCGAAATCCCTTTGGAATACCGGAGGGGCCTCGATCGTTGGCGTCCTCCCTCTAGAATGAGATGCGAGACGAAGCTCGGACGTCTCGTCCCGAAACGATGGCCTCCTACAACTTGTCTAGTGCCCATTTTTGGAGGTAACGACCACCTACCACCTACTCCCCCCTTCCCCTGGTTGAATGCTCCCGTGTAGGTTAACGTCGAATATGCCGACGAACACACAACGAGCGATGTAACGATGTTCTAAGACCAAGGTTTGTTCCGAGATCCCATTCGTACCCCAACGATCCAGCCGTGGTCATCACCTCCCCTCCATGAAGCCTGCGTCCATGTTCTTCATTCCCAACGTTCTGCCGATCGTGCTTGGGTCACTGTTGATTTGCACTTCCGGAGTCTTCAGCGCGGAGGTGGGTATTGTCCGTTCCCAGGCGTACGCCCGTCGAGGAGAGCCGATCCACCTCGGTGAAGCGGCGGCGCAGCCACGCCTCGCCGAAGCCAAACCACGAGCCCAGCCATGGATTCCCAGCCCCGGGCCCCTTCCCCAAGGACTTGGATGGAGGCCCGGCAAGACCGAAAGGCTCTCAACCGAGACACTGACCTCGAGGCGCCCGGTGGCTACCTCCCATTCCAGCGGAGGCCCAAGCCTGGCGGACCTGAAGCCATCTCCCCTGCCGACCATTCAATTCCCGTCCATTGAGGACGATGGAACCAGCGCGACACCCGATACCGCCGGAGCGGTCGGCCCCTATCACGTTATGACCGTCGCCAACACCGAGGTGCGAGTGCAGGATCGGGAAGGAGCGGTGCTGGCATCCCTAACTCTCGATGGATTCTTTTCCAACTTCGGGTCGGACATTTTCACCTACGACCCGCGTTGCGTGTTCGATGCCGGTGCGGGCCGCTGGATTCTGACCGCCGCGGCGAACCCCAACCTTCCCGATGCGGCCATCGTGGTTGCGGTGTCGGCCTCCAATGATCCGCTGGGCGATTGGTTCCGCTACTATGTGGATGTCGATTCCTTCGATGAAGCTTATGCCGATTCGCCCACGCTCGGATTCAACAAGAACTGGATTGTCGTTCAGGCAAATCTCTTTCATCAAGTCACCGGCACGTTCATTGAATCGGAGGTCTTCGCTTTCGATAAGGTCAACTGGTATGAAGGCGCTGACAGTCCGTACAGCCGATTCCATCTGAATGCAGCCGAGCATGGAGGAAGCCAGATCCCAGCCATCACCCTGGACTCCGTTCTCGAGACCCTCTACCTGGTCAAGTCCTGGAACGGAAACTTTGTGGATCCCCAGACCCGGATCGCCCAGGGACTGCTGCGCATCTACGAGCTGAAAGGCTCCATCGGGGCCGAAGAGCTTGTCGCTGGTGCGTTCGTGAGCACGGTTCAGGAGTCCACCCAGCCGGTCTTTACCTGGGCTGACTCCGCCCCCACGTCAGCGGATCTGGGAAAGCAGGCCGGCACCACCAACCGCGTTCAACTGGGGGACTCGCGCATGCAGAGCGTCATGTACCGGGGGCAAACGCTCTGGTGCTCGCAAACCGTCCTGCTCCCCACTGCCAAGGCCACCCGCAGCGGAGTGGTTTGGTGGGAGGTGTTTCCCGACGGCCAGCTCTTCCAACGTCATCTGGTTGACGATCCGCAGTCCTTATGGTCTTACGCCTATCCGTCACTGGCAGTGAACGATCACTATGACGTGCTGGTGGGCTACAATGGGTTCGGAGCCTCGAGCTATCCGACGGCGCTCTACCGTTTCTATCCCAACGATGGCGTTTACAACAATCCCCTCGGGGAACAGATCATCCGCTCGGGCGAAGGTTCCTATTTTGAACTGTATGCAGGGCAGAACCGTTGGGGCGACTGGAGTGCAACCTGTATCGATCCGCTGAACGATGGAGTCTTCTGGACACTGCAGGAATATGCCCTGGCGCCGACGCCCCAAGACGCCGGCCGCTGGGCTTTGGCCTGGGCCGCGGTAACCCCGCCCTACGACCTTCAGGTGAGCTCGCGGGCTTCGACCAATCGCTTGGTGGTGGGACAGGAAGTAACGTGGACGTTGAGCCTCAGCAATCGTCTGCTCTCCTTCGCCTACAACGTCACCCTCACAAACCCGATCCCGGCAGGGCTTGAGATCCTCTCGGCAAGTTCGAGCGCGGGCGAGGTGAGCATCGTGGGAGATCTTGTCTATTGGGATCTTCTGGGTGTCGGTGTCGAGACCAACCGGCTTGAAATCATCGGTCGAGCCACCGGAGACACTCTCCAGGTGACCAATCGCGCGGGCGTCGTAGCCAGGGGGCAAGATTCCAACCCAACGAACAATGTCACCCAGCTCGCAATACCTCTGTTCAATGGATCACCGGTCTTCTCGCCGGTGGTGAAGGCCACTGCCGCGGGATCGAAACTCCTGCTTTCCTGGCCTGTGGGGTATCTGGGTTTCGTCGTGGAGACCCGCAAGGATCTCAGCTCGGGCAAATGGGAGCCTTACTCCGGATCACCCTCTCCTCAAGGCGCAGTGCAGAGCCTGGAGCTGCCCACGGATCAGGACTACCGCTACTTCCGTTTGCGGCGGGCTGGGCCTTGATGCTCCCCGTCGGATGTTGCACCGCCCGGTCCGATCACCTAGCCTGCATCCACGCGTCAAACCCCATGAGGGTTTTTCCTTAAGCGCCGCGCATCATGCACTGCACCATTGAACGACAACTTTCTGTGGCGATCGAGAATCAGCCCGGGCGACTCGCAGCGGTCTGCCGACTGCTCGCGGCAAACCACATCAACATCCGCGATCTCACGGTGGTCGATAACATCGAGCAGGGGATGATCCGCTTTATCACCAGCGATTCCACTCGGTGCAAGGCCCTCCTGACCCAGGAAGGATTGTATGTCGTCGAAGCCGAGGTCCTGGTCACGATCCTGAAAGACTTTCCAGGAGAGCTGGCCCGGATCTCGGAGGTGCTGGGAGCGGCTCATATCAACATTGACTACGCCTATGGAACGGAGGATTCGTCAGAAAAGGAGATGCGCGTGGTACTAAAGGTGTCGCAGCTCCAGCGTGCGAGAGAAATCCTCGCCACCGCATGAGCCGCTGCATTCCCGAAAGCATCGGGATCCTCCCCGCAGGCGCGCTGGGAGTAGGCTTTTTTTATCACCTCACCGCGAGACTCACTCAGCTCGATGGCAGCGTTTTCTTTGTGGACCGCCCTGGATCTTCCAGCGGCCTGAGCCTCCGCGCCCGAGGGGAACTGAACATCGAAAAGGAGGGTGGAACCCAGCGGGTCCCCCTCGGAGGACTCCTTAAACCCGACCTGCTTAACTGCGCGGAGCAAAATATGCTCCCCGAGGTGCTCCTGGCCTGTCCCAATCCGGATCAACTCCTTCCCATCCTGTCTGAATGCGTGGCCTTGGTCGAACATGCCCACGAGCGTTCGGAGCTCTCCACCACGAGCCTGCCAATCCCCCTGCTCGTGCTCAGCTCCAATGGGATCTATTTTCAGCGCATCCGCCAGGTGTTGATTGAGAAGCTCGAGGAGTCCACTCTCCTGGGCCGACTACCAGATCTATGGCCTGACTTAATGCCCCTGCTGATTGGCCGTCTCATGCGCGGAGTCACCATTCAGACCGGCATTCGCGAAGGCGACGGGGCCGATGCCATCTATCGTCCCGGACCACCCGGCAGCACCCGGATTGCGGGCGGGAGTCCGGAGCAACGCCGTCGAGCGCATCAACTGCTCTGCCAGCGTAACGGCGACTTCGAAATCGCAGACAAAGCCTCCCCCACCAGGGTTGAGTTTGACAAGGCGCTCATCAACCTCTCCGCCAATTTTTTAGGTCAGCTAGCCGCCCTGGATGACAACGGTCGCTTCCGAGCCTTGACGATCGGAGAAGTCCTTCAACGGGTCGGGGAGCCCGGGATACTCGAACTGACACGCTGGGTCGTCGCCGTGGGAAAGGCCGTCCGAGCCTACGAAGCCCACGAGCAACCGGAACAAATCGTCGTCCCGGTCCTGGAAAGTCTCCACGCCCACGCCGACCACGTGCCATCCAGTCTGCAATGGCTGGCCTCACGGCTGGCGAGAAACGAAGTCATCCACGCCATCACACCCACCGAGCTTTGGCTCATTGACCCTCTGCTCCACTACGCCCGATCGGCCGGGCTGGAGCCTGCGGTCACCTATTTCGATGGTTTGAAGACGGCGCTTCACCACCGCCTGGGCCTACTGGCGAGCCGGCCCAGAATTCCTAATTGATCGCCAACTCTTTGCGAATCTCGAATTTCTCGACTCGCTTGCGCAGGGTGGCCCGGGTGATGCCCAGCAACTTGGCGGCCTGCACCTGATTCCCCTTGGTCTCCACCAGCGCCTGAATGATCAACTCGCGCTCCACCGCAGGCAATACTTTCAACTTGGACTGACTGCGAGCCATATGGAACAGGGCGCGCGCCAAGGAGGGAAGGTCGAGAGGCCCCGAGGAATCGGACGTCGTGGCGAGGGATGCTCCCGCCGAGGCAACCGGCGAGCTGGCCTCCAAAGGTTTGGAATTGGTGAGCTCAGGCGGCAAGTCCCGAGGCAAAATGACATCGCTCTTGCAAACCACCAACGCACGCTGGATGGCATTCTCCAGCTCCCGCACGTTGCCCGGCCATGAGTAAGATTCGAGAACGGAAAGGGCATCACTCGAAATCGCACGCGGAGGCAGGCCCTGCCGCTCCACCAATTTCTTTAGAAAGTAGTCAACCAACAAACGGATGTCGGCCCTTCGCTCGCGCAAGGCTGGCAAATGGATCCGAACAACGTTCAGACGAAAGAAAAGATCCTCACGAAACTGACGATCCGCCACCGCTTGCTCCAGCGGACGATTGGTCGCCGCAATCACCCGGACATTGACCTGGACCGATTGATTGCCACCCACCCGCTCAAAGGTTCCCGACTGCAGAACGCGCAGGATTTTGGTTTGAGTCGGAAGCGCCATGTCCCCGATCTCGTCCAGGAAGATGGTTCCCTGATGACACTGCTCGAACTTGCCAATGCGTTGTCCAGTCGCACCCGTAAATGCGCCTTTCTCGTGCCCGAACAACTCGCTCTCCAGCAGGTTCTCCGGAATCGCAGCGCAGTTGATCGCCAAGAAAGGCTGCGTGCTCCGGCGGCTGTGATGATAAATGGCCCGCGCAACCAATTCCTTGCCGGTACCGCTCTCGCCCGTGATCAGCGCGGTGGCGTCAGTACCCGCCAGCTGGCCGATCAGCTTGAAGACCTCCTGCATGGGCTGACTACGTCCGATGATGCCGAGATCGTAGTCCTCGGTCTCCAACAGCGGCTCGTAGGACACCATCCGCCGCATGTCCCGGGAGGCCTTCAAAGCCGCGTGGATCACTTCCTTGAGACGGGGAACATCAAAGGGCTTGAGCAGATAGTCGTAGGCCCCCAACTTCATCGCCTCGATCACCGTCTGCGTGCTGCCATAGGCGGTCATCATGATCACCGGCAGCTTCGCATCGATCGCCCGAAGCCGGCGCAGGGTCTCCAAGCCACCGATGCCAGCCATCCGAATGTCCATCAAAACCAGGTCGGGACGCACCTTCGGCACCAACTCCAGTCCTTCCTCCCCGCTGGCAGCGGTTAAGATCTCGATATCCGGAGAATCAAAAATGCGGGTGAACGAGTAGCGAACATCAGCTTCGTCATCAATAAGGAGCAGTTTATCCATCAGAGCGGCACTTGGCCTGGCTGACCCTAGCCAACCAACGGAATCAATGCAACCGCGAGTGATGACGCATCTTGCCAATGCGACCGATGAACTTAATTCATTAATACACCCAACTACCTGACATCAATAGACTTCCACACGAAGTCCAGCACCTTCTCGCACGCGTTGTGCGATACGGGCCAGCTGGCGGAGCGAGAGATGACCACAGCCTGGGTGGGTGGTGGGACGGGTGGCAGAGTAAATCTGGACCAGGGGGATTTGGGCACCCGCGCGCTTAAGCTCGGCCAGCCTGGAAACGTAAGCCTCAATCTCCGAAGCCGACGGATCGACCCCGCGGACGGCGGCGAACAGACTCTGGATCACCACCGGTCGTTTTCGCGCGAGGGTCAGAATGCTCTCCATGATCCGCTCGAGCGATCGGTCCGTGTGGTTGACTCGCTGGAGATGCTCCTCCGTGCCAGCATCCAGTTTGGCCCAAACCTCATCGTGCAACGTCAGAAGTTCCAGGCTCTCATCCACCCTCGGCTGCCCCAGGCCGGAGGTGTTCGTGATGACCACAATCTTGAAGAATGGAACCCGCCGACAGGCGCGCAAATGGATTACGGATTCAAGAGCTTCTGGGAATAAGGGAGACAGGGTGGGCTCCCCGTCGCCGCTCAACGCGACATGGCGCAGGGTCAGCAGCTCATCGGGAAGCTTCTGGTAGTCCGGTCGCTCACGGAGCCTTCCCGCGAGCACAAACCGCATCATCCGCTCCAATTCATCCTGCATCCGGGGGATCTCGAGCTTCAGCTCGGGCCGCACACGGGTGCGATCGACTTCGCAATAGACACAGTCATAGTTGCAGTCGCGGCCCGGGTTCAGGTTCACCCCAACCGAAAGGCCGCGGGCGCGTGGAGATACCACGGTGTAGACAAATTGGTTGTCCTGAAAATCCCGGGCGCAGCCGAACGCCGTGACGGCACTGCGAGGCGACTGATCCGGAATGAACTCTGTAGGTTCTGTGACGCAACTTACCATAGGATTCCCTGGGCTTGGTTTTTTGGGCGGAGCAAGAACGACCTCACACAAATTCCTTCTCGTGGGTCCGAACAACCAGCACCGGGCAAGGCGCGTGTCGGACCACCCGCTCAGCGGTGCTCCCGAGCAGCACATGTTGGAATCCAGTGTAACCGTGGGTCGAAATGATGATGAGATCAGCCTTCAGAGTGCGCGCCGCCTCGACGATCTCCCGGAACGCCTGACCGCTACGGACCAAACGCTTCTCGATCAATCTCTCCGGAAGGCGATGCCGCGAAACCACCCCCTCCAGCTTGGCTTGGCAGGCCGCCATCACCGCCTCGTTCTCCATCACCAACGGGATCGCCCCCAGATCAGCGAACGGGAGCGGCTCAACCACGTTGAGAAGGATCAAGCGAGCGCCAAATTGCTCGGCGAAGGTAACCGCATAGCGCAGTGCCTTCTCCGATTCCTTGGAGAAATCCAGAGGCACAAGAATCGATGCCAGCCGGAGCTTGGCCGGCACCATCTCGATGATCTGGGCCTTCGCGCCGCGACGCGCAACGCCTCCGGCCTTCCTTGAGGTCTCCCGGGAGCGTTGGCTGGATGTTTTCATGGTGCAGCGTTTTCTATCTCACTAGCATCCTCCCTTGTTTTCAAACATTCGCCTACACCGACCTTGTTGAGCGAACACCATAATTTGCCTAGAACGGCGGGACGCTCACCGTTGTCGTTCGGTTGATCCGGTTGCCGGCCGCATCCGAGTGAGTCACATCGATCGTGTAGATGCGGGTTTGAAACGGCGACGAAGTGCGGGCCTTTAGCTTGAGCGTCAAAGGGCCCGTGATTTCGACATCGCCCGCAGCCAGCGTTTGATTGGCAATGACGCGTCGCACGCGGGAGGTGATCGGCAAGGTGCAATCCGTGCCTGAGACGGTGATGGTCACAGGAATCAATTGATTGTTGGCCGGGCTGAGCACGCTGGGAGTTGCCACTTGGGATTGGATCACCGGCGCGTCGCAGTCCTTGACAACGACCTGAAAGACGCACGTGTCGGTAAGTCCATCCGAATCGACCACAGTGCAAGTCACCGGGGTGGTGCCGATGGGCAACGGCACGTTTGGAAAACGGGAATAATGAAACCCCAGGATTTCTGTCGGATCATCCCCCACGAACGTGGGCTGGCCAAACGCAGTCGCGCCCGTGCATTGTCCCGGAGTGTTGCACAGGGTTATGTTGGTCGCGCACTGAGTAATCCGCGGAGCCTTCTCCACGGCACCGGCATCGATCGTTCCGCCGACGATCCGCGGCTCTCCCCGCTGATCGGCGACCGAAGCCCCGGCATTCTCCCCAGCGTTCACAGCCGGGCTATGCTTGAGCAGGGCATGGGTGGGAGTCGGGCCCAGATTGTCCTTCAGGGGACTGAGCCGTGGATCGATCGGATTTTGGCTAGTCCCGACCTTATCTCCGACCGCGTTCCCACTGATGCCCGGCTGTCCGTTTCCAACCACGTTGTGCCCTAATGAGATCAAACCGCCACAGCCCACGTCAGGGCCGCAGTCAATGCTGGACGGCGACAAGGAGTTTCCGGCCAGAATGCAATTGCGCAGAGTGGCTGTCATCTCGGCGTTCTGAATGTTAATGCCTCCCCCCCAGGCCAACCCATCGGCCGGTCCAAAATTAGGTCGCGGGACAAGCACGATGGAATTTGAAACGATCGTGCAACTCTCAAACCGAGGGGAGCCCGTTCCCTCCAGATACACTCCACCGCCGCGCGCGGAAGGAGTGATGTTGAAAAGACCTCCGTCGTGGAACGCCACATTGCCGCTGATGGTGGAATTCAAAAACACAATGGTGGCAGCCCCATAAACCCCACCGCCTCGCGCATCGCCAGCCGTGGTAGGAGGGACCCTAAAAATGGAGGAGTGAGCGCTGTTCGAACTGATCGTGCACCCGTCAATCACCAGGTTGAAATAGCTCGCGATCCCGCCGCCGTGGAACTCCGCATGGTTCCCGGTGATGTGACAACGCTGGAGAGTGAGGTTTGAAAAGTTGACGATCCCGCCACCTCCAGGCGAGTGCGGATCGGTTCCCCCGACAAAACCGCCGGTGATGGTCAGGTCGGATAGGGTAGCTTCTGTTGTATCGACATTAAAAACACGACTAAGTCCGTTGGCGTTGATCGTCAACCGATTGGCGCCCAGCCCCCGAATCGTCAGATTGCGCGCAATGAACAGCTCGCCGCTGGTCAAAGAAATCGTCTGACCGTCGAGCGCTGGATCAAAGACGATGAGGTCGTTGGCAGCTGCGTTCAGAATCGCCTTCCGTAAGGAGCCGGTGCCGTCATCGGCTGTGGTCGTGACCGTCAACGTGGCACCTCGAGCCGATCCGTCGCAGAGAGTCAGGACCAGAGTCGTGTACATCAACCAAGTCTTCGCGGAGGGAAGGGAATGGAGGAACTTCATGCTGAAAAAAATACGACCCCAGAACCCATAAAAACAAGCCTAAATGCGCGGTGGTGCGGATCGGCGGGTGTGATTGGAGATGGGTGAGAAAGGTGGCGAAGTCGCGGTGTAACCGGATGCCTCTATGTGGGGCCTTGCCCCCGGGGGCTATCACGCGTAGAGTGGCCCAGCAGTGGATGGATGGCATTCTATCTCAGCGGCCGCTCTTCTGATCGCACAGCTTCTCTGCGCGACTGGACTTGTTTCCCCCTGCTTCGGCGCAACTGTCGCACCGAGTCCACAGAGCACAACAGCGGCACCGAGTGTTCAGGCCAAGACCGAGAGTGACGCCTTCTTCGCGAGCCAGACCATCCCCGTGATCAAGATTCAGTTGAGCGAGAACGCGCTGCGGTCGCTGCGGAGGGAACCCAGAACGTATGTCCAAGCCAAAATTCAAGAGGGATCCAACACTTACGAAAACGTGGGCATCCATCTCAAGGGCGCCGCAGGCAGCTTTAGGGATGTAGACAACCAACCCGCGCTCACTCTGAACTTTGACAAATTCAAGAAGGGGCAAAAATTCCACGGGCTCGACAAACTGCACCTCAACAATTCAGTCCAAGACCCCAGCTATCTGACGGAACTGATCTGCAGTGAGTTATTCCTGGAGGCTGGCGTGCCCGCCACTCGCGTCAGTCACGCTGCGGTCGAGCTCAATGGCCGACGCCTGGGCCTCTACGTTCTCAAGGAGGGCTTTGGAAAACCCTTTCTCAAGCGGCACTTTGCAAACGTCAAAGGAAATCTCTACGACGGCGGATTCTTGCGCGACGTCACCGAGACTCTGGAGCGCATCTCCGGCACCGAGGAAGGACAGCCAGCGGTAGAGCGGCTGGTGCGTGCCTGCGAAATCTCCAACCCCCAGCTCCGCAGGGCCGAACTGGAGCGGCGGCTCGATGTGGAACGTTTCCTCAGCTTTATCGCGGTCGAAATGATGACCTGGCATTGGGATGGCTATCTGATGAAGGCCAACAACTATCGGATCTACCATGACCCTGATTCGGACCGAATCGTCTTCCTTCCGCACGGGATGGATCAAATGTTCTGGAGCCCTAACGGAACCGTTTCACCCCCACCCCAGGGCCTCGTGGCGGCCAGTCTGCTGACGGCTTCTGGAATGAAGGCGCGCTACCGAGCCCGCGCCGCCGAACTCACCACCAACGTTTTCATCGCCGACCGGATCACGGCAAGAATCCGGAGCGTGGCCGCACGGATCCGCCCCGTGCTCGCCGCGCAGGATGCAGAGTCGGCAACCGCCCACGACGCCGCAGTGAAGAACCTCGCACGACAGGTTACCCAACGGGCGGCCTACCTGCGACGCATCCTGACCGAGGCGGCTCCCACCACCCCCACGTTCAACGCCGAGGGGGAAGCCGAGCTGTCCAACTGGCGCACCCGCATCGACGCCGGAGCAGCGCAGTTCAGGCGCGCCGAGGAGGGAGGGCGGCAGGTTCTAGTGATTGAGACAGCTCCCAGCGAACCGCCGTCCGCCGGCGAGTCCTCCGAGGCGTGCCTGGCCTCCTATCGGTCGGTGGTGCTGCTCGAGCCCGGACGCTACCAGCTATCGGGTCGGATGCGCACCGAGAAGCTGGTGCCGATCAGCAACTCGGTGCGGGGCTCAGGAGCGGGGCTGCGCATCTCCCAACGCCGGCGTCAGCAAGGCTTGGTGAACGACAGCGGCTGGCAAGAGATGCGCTACGAGTTCATCGTGGGAGAGCAGGAGGAGATTGAGCTGATCTGCGATCTGCGGGCCCAAAGCGGCAGCGCTTACTTCGATGCCGGCTCGTTGCGTCTGAAAAGGCTTCCCGCCCAGCCCGACCCGGCGACCAAGGCCGCGCCATGACCTCACGAGCCTGGCAGTGGATCGATACCGGGCCGGCCTCCGGAGCGGAGAACATGGCTTTGGACGAAGCCCTCATGGAGCAGTCGGAGGAAATCGGGAGCCCCGTCCTCCGATTCTACTCCTGGACGGAACCGGCGGCGACCTTCGGATACTTCCAAAGGCACGCCGAAATCGCCTCCCTGACCCCTCTCCGCCCTCTGCTCCGCCGACCGACCGGCGGTGGCTTGGTGCCGCACGACCACGACTGGACCTACAGCCTCGCCTTCCCGCCCGCTGATCCTTGGTATGAACTGCGAGCAGAGGAGAGCTATCGCATCCTCCACGAATGGGTTCGCGACTCGTTCGCTCATCTGGGCGTTGAAACCGCGCTCTCACCGTGTTGCGCCAAAGAAAAGCCCGGCCAATGCTTCGCCGGTCCGGAGAAGTTTGATCTGCTCTGGGAAGGACACAAGGTCGCTGGCGCGGCCCAGCGGCGCTCGCGACAGGCCCTGCTCATTCAAGGTTCTGTGCAGCAACAGCCCCCAAACGTAAAGCGCTCCGATTGGCAGGAAAGTTTCCTGCA